>NZ_JBVHTA010000047.1:0-63669 GCF_055566095.1 Streptomyces sp. NPDC027962 | reverse complement strand
GCGATCGCGAGGGTGTCCAACTCTGTCTTCACACACTGACGTTGGACGCCCTCGTCCCATGCGCGCAGCCGATCCCTTGGAATCGATCATCTAGGCGCGACCTGCGGTCCTCTGGGTCTTGCGGGTGATCGAGTCGATCACCACGGTAGCCAGCAGAACACCGCCGGTGATCATGTAGACCACCGGGGTCCTGATGCCCTCCAGCGCCAGGCCGTACTGGATGGAGACGATCACCATCGCACCGAGCAGCGCGTTCCAGGTGCGGCCCCGGCCACCGAAGAGGCTGGTGCCGCCGATGACGGCCGCCGCGATGACGTTCATCAGCAGTTCACCGGCGCCGGCGCTCTGGTTGGCCGCCGCGATCTTGGACGCCCAGAACAGACCGCCGACGGCCGCGAAGAAGCCCGCGATGGAGAAGACGGAGATCCGCACGGCGGTGACGTTGATGCCGGCGCGCCGCGAGGCCTCGACGCTGCCGCCGAGGGCGAAGATCTTGCGGCCGTAGGAGGTGCGGCGGAGCACGAAGTCCGTGATGACCAGGGCTGCGAGGAAGAGGACCAGGGCCAGCGGCAGACCGCGGTACTGGTTGAAGACGGCCGCGGCCGCGAAGGCCACGATGCCGAGCAGCACCGTGCGCAGCAGTGTGTCGGAGAGCGGCCGGGACGGCACACCCGCGGCGTCACGGCGGCGGTTGTCGAAGAACGACGAGAGGAAGAACACGGCCACGGCGGCCGCGGCGAGGCCGTAGGCGGCCGCCACGTCGGAGAAGAAGTACGTGGTCATGCGACCGACCACACCCTCCGAGTCCAGGTTGATCGTGCCCGTGTCACCGAGCAGCTGGAGCATGAAGCCCTGCCAGAACAGCAGGCCCGCCAGGGTGACGGCGAAGGCGGGGGCGCCGATCCTGGCGAAGAAGAAGCCGTGCAGGGCGCCGATGACCGCACCGCCGGCGAGGGCGATGAGGACGGCGAGCCACTCGTTCATGCCGTTGGTGACGCTCAGGACGGCCGCGAGGGCGCCGGAGACACCGCTGACAGCGCCGACGGACAGGTCGATCTCGCCGAGCAGCAGCACGAAGATGATGCCGACGGCCATCATGCCGGTGCCGACCATCGTGACCGAGATGTCGGTGAGGTTCTTCGCCGAGAGGAACTGCGAGTTCATGCTCTGGAAGATGACGGCGATGATGATCAGGCCGATGACGACCGGGATGGACCCCAGGTCACCGGCGTGCATCTTCCGCTTGAACTCCGACCAGTAGCCCTTGACGCCCTGCTCGCGCACCAGCAGCCGCGGGTCGACGGCCGTGAGCGCGTCGTGCGCGGCGTCCGGGTTGACGACCGGCGCGTCGGTGGTGGAGGTCTTTTCCGTAGTCACTTCTGAACCTCCGCGTTGCGCGCCGCACGGCGGGTCACGGCATTGTCCGTGGCACCGGTGATGGCGGAGATGATCTCTTCCTGCGAGGTCGACTTGACGTCGAAGATCCCGTTGTTGCGGCCCAGTCGCAGTACCGCGACCTTGTCGGCGACGGCCTTGACGTCGGCCATGTTGTGGCTGATCAGGATCACGGCGTGGCCGCGTTCCCGCAGCCGCTCCACCAGGTCGAGCACCTGTGCGGTCTGCTCGACACCGAGGGCGGCGGTGGGCTCGTCGAGGATGACGAGCTTGGGCTCGCCGAGCATCGAACGGGCGATGGCCACGGTCTGGCGCTGACCGCCGGACAGCGAGGCAATCGGAATACGGACACTGGGGATGCGGATCGAGAGCGTCTTGAGGAGCTCCAGAGCCCGGCGCTCCATCTCGACCTCGTCCAGCACGCCGCGCTTGTGCAGCTCCCGGCCCAGGTAGAGGTTGCCGACGACATCGATGTTGTCGCAGAGCGCGAGGTCCTGGTAGACGGTCGCGATGCCGAGGCTCTGGGCGTCGTGCGGCCGGTTGATCGACACGCCCTTGCCCTCCCATTCGATGGCGCCTTCATCGATGGGATGCACGCCGGCGATCGTCTTGACCAGCGTGGACTTTCCGGCGCCGTTGTCGCCTACGAGTGCGACCACCTCACCGGCGTGGACCTCAAGCTCTACGTCGGTGAGCGCCTGGACGGCACCGAACCGCTTGGAGACCCCTCGCAACGCCAACACGGGCGTAGCGGACACGTGAACCATCTCCTTCGCCGCCTGACCGGCGGGGATGCCGCACCGCCGGGGTGAGGCGGCGCGGAGGCTGAGCAGTATGGGTTGAAACTATGAAGAAACGCGCGAGCCTTCCGTCCGGTGCTCCGCCCCCCGGCGGGGGCTGGATGGGAGGGGCGGGACACCGGAGGGTTCATACGGGACGTCGTCGCCGCCCCGGCGGGACATCGATCCCGGCGGCGGGGGCTCGCGCGTCCCGGCGAGCATCCGGAGCGCCCCGATCGGACCCGGGGGCTCCGGCGAGCTCGAGCCGGCCTACTTCAGGCCGAGCTTGTCACACGCGGCCTGGAGCTTCGGAGTGCAGATCTCCTGGATCGTGTAGACGCCGTCCTTGACGACGGTCTCCTTGATGTTGTCCTGGGTCAGGGACACGACCGGGACGAGCACGGCCGGGACACCCTTGGTGGTGGGGCTGTCGACCGTTTCCTTGGCGATCGAGTCGAGCTTCTCACCCTTGGCGAGGGCCACGGCCATCTCGGCGGCGGCGGCCGCCTCGGGGGCGTACGGCTTGTAGACGCTCATGAACTGCTCACCCGCGACGATGCGCTGCACACCGGAGATCTCGGCGTCCTGGCCCGTCACCGGCGGGAGCGGGGAGACACCGGCGGCCTTGAGGGCGGTGATGATGCCGCCCGCCATGCCGTCGTTGGCGGAGTAGACGCCGACGATCTTGTCCTTGCCGAGGGCCGAGATCGACGCCTCCATGTTGGCGTTGGCGTTCTCCGGCTTCCACTCCTTGGTGTCGTACTCCTTGCCGATCTTCACCTTGCCGTCGAGCTCGGCGTGGGCGCCCTTCTTGAACAGCGCGGCGTTCGGGTCGGTGACCGAGCCGTTCATCATGACGATCTGGCCGTCCTTGGCCTTGTCGCCCAGGGCGTCCAGCAGGGCCTTGCCCTGCACCCGGCCGACCTCTTCGTTGTCGAAGGAGGTGTAGGCGTCGATCGGTCCTTCGGCGAGACGGTCGTAGGCGACGACCGGGATGCCGGCGTCCTTGGCCTTCTTCACGCTGTTGGCGATGGCCTTGGAGTCCACCGCGTCCAGGATCAGGGCGTCGACCTTGTTGGTGATCATGGTCTCGACCTGCTGGGACTGCTGAGTGGCGTCCTGCTTGGCGTTGGCGTAGACGACCTTCGCCTTGTCGTTCGTGAGCTCGCTGATCTTCTTCTCGATGAGCGGCTTGTCGAACTTCTCGTAACGAGCGGTCTGGTTCTCCGGAAGGAGCAGGCCGATCGTGATGTCGTCGCCCTTCTTGGCGCGCGACTCTTCGGCACTGTCGCCCGAGTCTCCTGCCTGGCCGCAGGCGGCCAGCGAAACAGCCATCGCGGAAGCGGCGAGAGCAACAGCGGCACGACGCAGATGTGCGTTCACGATGAGAAACCTCCCTGACGAGGCCGCGTCGCTGCGGCCGAGGTGGCTGGAAGTCAACTCGGCCCCGCAGCCACCGTCAAGGAGTAAATCCTTAACGAGACGACAACGGTGCCATTCGTTATCTAAGTGAAGGCGGGCGCGCCCACCGGCAACGCCCTGTCAAGCCCTTGCAAAAGCGTCGAATCGCCCATCTCGCTGAGTACGAGGGCCAGCGCTCCCAGTACCTCGGCGCGGCCGCCGAGGGCGCCCGGAGCCACCGAGAGCTGCCGCGCGGCGCTGGGGATGGCATAGCGCGAGACGGACTCGCGGATGGGTCCGAGTACCAACTCTCCAGCTTCCGCCAGATCGCCGCCGAGTACCACCCGGCTGGGGTTCAGGAGATTGCAGAGGTTCGCCACGCCGCTGCCGATGTGGCGCCCCACGTCGGCCACCACGCGGCGGCAGCCGGGGTCTCCCTCCCGGGCGAGCTGCACGACGCGCTCCATGGTCAGCTCCGCCCCGTGGCTGGACTGGAGCAGCGGGAGCACGTACCGGGCGGCGGCGAAGGTCTCCAGGCAGCCGCGGTTGCCGCAGCGGCAGACCGGGCCCGACTCGTCGAGCGTGATGTGCCCGATCTCGCCGGCCGTGCCGCCGGGTCCCCGGTAGATCTGTCCGTCTATCACGAGACCGGCGCCGACACCGCTGGCCACCTTGATGTACGCGAGGTCCTTGACCCCGCGGCCGCTGCCCCACACCAGCTCGCCGAGCGCGCCGAGGTTGGCGTCGTTGTCGACGTACACCGGCACGCCCAGACGGGCGGAGAGTTCCTTGCTGGGGTTGATGCCGGTCCAGCCCGGCAGGATCGCCGTGGAGCCGAGCGTCCCCGACTCCACGTCGATGGGGCCCGGCACGCCGAGCCCCACCCCGATCACCTTGCCCGGGCCGATGCCCGTCGCCTCGACCAGCCGGTTGACCAGCGCTTCCGCCCGGCCGAAGCCCTGGGCGGAGGACGCGTCCACATCGAGCGGCTCCGCCTCCTCCGCGAGCACCTGGTGGGCGAGGTTGCCGATGGCCACGCGCAGGTGGGTGTGGCCGAAGTCGACGCCGATCACGATGCCGGCGTCACCGCTGAGGGAGACGCTGCGGGCCCGCCGGCCGCCCGCCGAGGTCGGTGTCACCTCGACCGTGCCGCCGTCCTTCAACTCACGCACGATGTTGGAGACGGTGGCCGCGGAAAGGCCGGTGCTCCTCGCGATCTCCGCCTGCGTGAGCGAGCCGGCCATGCGCACGGCGCGCACGACCCGCTCGAGATTGGCCCGGTGCAGAGATGTCTGCGATCCCGGAGTCTCCATTGACCCATCCACTCCTGCCCCCGGTGGGCGGCACGACGGCCGCCCCCGGCCGGTGCACCCATGGCTCCGGCTTCTCTCCAACTTATGAACCCTAAGCTGACCCTTTTGGGGCTTATCCCGTCAAGACCTTGAGCGGGGTGAAACTCCGATGAGCGCCCGGCCACCCGGGGCTGACAGCTCGGGCGAGCGCGCAGCCACCCGGGGGCGAACCCCGGACCAGCGCGCAGCCACCACGGAAAACGCCCGTCCGCCGCGCTGCTGCGCGGCGGACGGGCGTCCCGGGAGCGGGGAGCGCTACTTGAGCGCCCCCGCCGTGAGCCCGGCGACCACCTGCCGCTGGAAGATGACGTACGCCGCGAGCACCGGGAGCATCGCCATCACCAGGCCGGCGAAGAGTCCCGACCAGTCGCCCTTGTAGCCCTGGCTCACCGCCAGCTGGACCAGGCCCTGGGAGAGCACCTTCTTGCTCTCGTCGGTGTTGAGCACCGTCGGCAGCATGTACTGGTTCCACTGGCCCAGGAAGTTGAAGATGCCGACGCTGATCAGCCCTGGCTTGGCCATCGGGAGCATCACCTGGAAGAAGGTCCGGGTGTGCGAGGCGCCGTCCATGAACGCCGCTTCCGCCACCGAGGTCGGCAGGGTGCGGAAGAAGGCGGTCAGGAAGAAGACGGTGAACGGCAGCGAGTAGGCGATGTAGACCAGGATCAGGCCGGGGATCGTGTTCAGCAGCGCCATGTTGTTCATGACGTAGAACAACGGGACCAGCGCCAGGATGATCGGGAAGCTCATCCCGCCGATGAAGAGGAAGTAGATGAAGCGGTTCCCGGGGAAGTCGAAGCGCGCGAGCACATAGGCCGCCATCGAGCCCAGCAGCAGCGTGCCGACCAGCGAGCCGCCGACCACCAGAACGGTGTTCAGGAAGTAGTCGCTCATGTGCGCCTCGGTCCAGGCGCGCGACCAGTTCTCGAAGTGCAGCCTGTCCGGCAGCGCCCAGGGCGAGGTGAAGATGGACCGGTCGTCCTTGAAGGACGTCATCACCGCCCACAGCAGCGGCATGACGACCATGAACGCCCAGAGGATCAGAATGCCGTGCGAGAAGGCATTGAGAACCCTGCCCTTGCCGCCGCTCCTGCGCGTCTGCGGTTCGGTGCCGGCCGTCTTGGCGACGGGACCTTCGCCGCCGCCTTCCGAGATGTCGACCGGAGGGGATTGTGTGGTCTTCATGGTCAGTACTCCAGCCGCTCGCGCCGGCCCAGCCGCATCACGACCGCCGCGAAGAGCAGCGTGACGATGAGCAGGGCGACACCGATCGTCGTTGCGTAGGCGGCCTGACCGTCACGGAAGGCCTTCTGGTACACGTACAGCGGCATCACGATGGTCGAGTAGTCGGGGCCGCCGCCGTTCGGGCCGACGGTCATGATCTGGACGACCGCGAAGGACTCGGCGCCGAGCGCCAGGATGCCCATGTACACCCAGCCGGACTGCACCGTGTCCCACAGCAACGGCAGGGTGATCTTGAAGAAGGTGGTGATGCGGCTCGCGCCGTCGAGCAGCGCGGCCTCGTAGAAATCGTTCGGGATGGAGGCCATTCCGGCGGAGAACAGCACCACGAAGAATCCGACGGTGCTCCAGATCAGGACCGCCATCACGCACCACAGGGCCAGATCGGGATCGCCCAGCCAGACCGGCTGGACGCTGTCCAGGCCGACGGCCTTGAGGGCCGAGTTGATCGCACCGCTGTTCGGGTTGTACGCGAACTGGAAGAGCAGAGCGACGATCGCGATCGAGAGCACCTGCGGGAAGAAGTACACGATCTTGTAGAACGATGATCCCCGGACACCGCTCACGGCGCCGGCGGCCTTGCCGTTCTTACGGTGCCGGCCGCCGACGTTGAGCATGAAGGCGAAGAACAGTGCCAGGCTGAGCGTCACCAGCGGCAGCAGCAGTGCGAAGGTCAGGCTGTGTTGCAGCGACTTCCAGAAGATGTCGTCCTCCAGCATTCTGCTGAAGTTGCCGAAGCCGACCATCTCGAAGTCGGGGCTCAGTCCCGTCCAGTCCGTGAACGAGTAGTAGATGGCCTGGATGAACGGCCAGATGACGAAGAGGGCATACAACGCCAGGGGCATGGCCAGGAACCCCACGATGAAACGGTACTTGCCGTGCTGCATGCCTACCGACCCCGATCCTGTCGTCGCAGCCGCCGCTGGTGACGCGTGCTCACTGGTGCTTGTAGTGCTTGATGGAGTCGTCCTTGGCGGCCTCGTCGGCGAAGGCCTGGATCTTCTTGATCGCCTCGGTCGGGGTGAGGCGGCCCGCCATCATCTCGCCGAGACCGGCCACGCCGATCTTCTCCTTCTGGAGGGCGACGTACCAGTCCTGGATACGCGGGTTCACCACGTTCTCGCCCGCCTTCTCGAGCGCGGCGACACCCGACTTCAGACCCGGCGTCAGCTCGATGCCGTCGGTGCCTCCGTTGAACGCCGTCAGCGACTTGACCTGTGAGGTGAAGTTCTTCGAGGACGCCTCGCTGAGCATGATCCGCAGCTGCTCCATGCCGCCGTCCGGGTTCTTGGCCTTCGCCGGGACGATGAAGGGCTCACCGCCGGACGCCCACATGGTGCCGAACGGCATCTTGTCCGAGCTGTCGATGCCGCTGGGCGCGGAGACCGCGAGGTTGAAGTCCTTCGGCATGGTCTTCGCCGCCTCGTTCTCCACCCAGGAGCCGTTGGGGATGAAGAGCGCCTTGCCCTCGGTCCAGGCGGTCTGGGACTGGATGTGGTCCAGGCCCGGGGTGCCCTTGAGGATGTAGCCCTTCTTGTGGAGCTCGTAGTAGGCCTCGAAGCAGGCCTTGACGGCCGGGTGCTTCCAGGCGCCCGGCTCGAGGTTGTCGATGGCGTCGAGGACCTCGCGGCCGCCGACCTTGGCGATCATCGGGTAGAGCGAGAAGGGGATGTAGTACGGGTGCTTCCCCGCGTACGTCCAGCCGGCGATGCCCTTCTTCTTGGCCTTCTCGCAGACGGCCAGCATCTCGTCCCATGTCTCCGGGTACGTGGCGTCGAGGCTGTCCAGGGCCTTCTGGGAGTACCACACGCCGTACACGGTGTAGGCGTAGTAGAAGATCCAGACGGGGTCGCCGTCGAACTGGCCCATCTCGACGATGCCGGGGCGCAGCGTGTCGCGGACCTTCTGGTTCGGGTCGTCGACCGACGGGGCGTCGAGCAGCGGGGTGAGGTCGGCGAGCTGCTTCTTGCCGACCAGGACGCCCATGTCCATCTGCTCTGCGCCGGAGTTGTCGATCAGGTCCGGCGGGCTGCCCTGGTTGAAGCGCGGCTGCAGGACGGACTGGATCTTCTGCGTCGCGGAGAACTTGACCTCGGGGGCCTTGGGGAAGTTCTTCTGGTAGACCGCGATGGCGTCCTTGGCGTACTGCGTGCCGAAACCGCCGTCGAAGATGACGACTTCCAGCTGAGCCGTGTCATTGACGCCGAGCGGGTTCTTGGCGGTCTTCTCGCCCTTCTCGACCTTTTTGTCCGCGCCGCCGTCGCCGCTCGCGCAGGCGGACAGGAAGCTCATCGTCGGAATCGTGAGCAGGCCGAGCGCGGCAGAACGCTTGATCAGCGCGCGACGGCCGACACCCTCGTTGTTGTGGGCGGAGGTGGATCCCATGCTCAAGTCCTCGCCTTCTCCAGGACTCAGGCGGTGTACCGGTCGCCCGTACCTTCTCGCCTCAGGCGAAGGGCCCCGCCACCGCGTTCAGTTGCTGTGTTTCCCGAAGGGAAACTCAATTGGAAGCTTGGAGCGTGCACGGCTGACAGCGGGAACGGTGTTTCTGCGGTCGGCGGCCACGTGCTCGGCACGCGTCCGTCACCCCCGTCCCCCCTGGCCCGCAGTCATGTGGAACAGCTATGCGGACCCGACAGGTATAGTCCACTTCCGACCGTGCGAGCAAGATCAAATGCAAGGTTGGGTGGCCATCTTTCCCGAGTTGAGACCTCGCGGACGCATGAGCCCCGAAAGCGCGCTTACGGCCACAGCACTGCTCGCGGATCGCCCGATTCCGTCCGTGCCACTCCGTCAACACCCTTGACACCGTATGACACTTGCCTCCCTACTGGAGCCTGCGCCTTACGTCTGACAACGTTGTCCAACCTGACTTCCCCTGGAGGAAGACCCGGGATGCAGCCCAGAACGAGACCCCGGCCCAGACAATTTCGGGCGGTCACCCTCGTGGTGACCGCTTCCATGCTCGTGTTGACGGCCCCTTCCGCCGCCGTCGCCCTGCCCTCGGAGCCCGGCCAGAAGCCCTCGGCAGACCAGGAATTCAGGTCGTCCTTCGAATCGGACGAAGCCCAGCCGGACTGGCGTAATGCCGTAGAAGTCGGCACCGACGGAAAGAAGCGGTCATCGGGCGTCGATGGCGACTTCTCCAGCGGAATTCCGGGCAACGTCACCGACAAAGTGATCGAGTTGCGCGCCAGCGGCGAGAACACCGGCGGGGGTGAGACCAAGGAGAACCTCGTCGATCTGCTGTCCACCAGCAAGTGGCTGGCCTTCGAGCCGACCGCCTGGATCGAGTTCGACACGGACGCGCCCGTCAAGGTCGCCACCTACGCGATGACGTCGGCCAACGACCACGCCGAGCGCGACCCCAGGGACTGGACGCTCAAGGGCTCCACCGACGGCAGGACGTGGACGGTTCTCGACTCCCGCTCGGGCGAGGCGTTCGCCAAGCGCTTCGAGACGAAGACGTACGACATCGGCTCGCCCTCCGAGGTGAGCGCGTACGCCCACTTCCGGCTGGAGATCACCAAGAACAACGGCGCCTCCGACGCCACCCAGCTGGCGGACGTCCAGTTCTCAGGCGGTGACACCAGCACGCCCGTCGCCGACGACATGCGCTCCCAGGTCGACCGCGGCCCGAGCGGCTCGCCCACGGCCAAGGCGGGCGCCGGCTTCACCGGCAGGCGCGCCCTGAAGTACGCGGGCAACCACAAGCCCGACGGCCGGGCCTACTCGTACAACAAGGTCTTCGACGTCGACGTGGCCGTGCGCCGGGACACCGAGCTGTCGTACAAGGTCTTCCCCGCCATGGCGGAGACAGATCTGAACTACCCCGCGACCAACGTCTCCCTCGACCTCGCCTTCACCGACGGCACCTACCTCAGCGACCTGCGCGCCACCGACTCGCACGGCGGGCTGCTCACGCCCGATGGCCAGGGAGCCGCCAAGCGGCTCTACGTCAACCAGTGGAACGCCGTCGCCTCCGGCATCGGCGCGGTCGCCTCCGGCAAGACGGTCGACCGGATCCTGGTGGCGTACGACTCGTCCAAGGGCCCGGCGAAGTTCCAGGGCTGGATCGACGACGTCACGATCGCTCCCAAGGCGCCCGAGAAGAGGCTCGCCCATCTCTCGGACTACGCCTCCACGACCCGGGGCACCAACTCCAGCGGCTCGTTCTCGCGGGGCAACACCTTCCCCGCCACCGCCGTGCCGCACGGCTTCAACTTCTGGACACCGGTCACCAACTCCGGGTCCAAGAGCTGGCTGTACGAATACGCCCGCGGCAACAACGCGGACAACCTGCCGACCGTGCAGGCCTTCAGCACCAGCCATGAACCGAGCCCGTGGATGGGCGACCGGCAGACCTTCCAGGTGATGCCGTCCGCGGCGGCCGGCGTCCCGGACACCTCGCGCACGGCAAGGGCCCTGCCCTTCCGGCACACGAACGAGACCGCCCGTCCGCACCACTACGGCGTCACCTTCGAGAACGGCCTCAAGGCCGAGATGACGCCCACCGACCATGCGGCGATGATGCGATTCACCTACCCCGGTGACGACGCGAGCGTCATCTTCGACAACGTCACCCAGGAGGGCGGCCTCACCCTCGACCCGGCGACGCGCTCCTTCACCGGGTACTCGGACGTCAAGAGCGGTCTGTCCACGGGCGCCACGCGACTGTTCGTGTACGGCGTCTTCGACGCGCCGGTGACCGACTCGGCCTCCGAAGGCGTCACCGGCCGGCTCCGCTTCGACGCCGGCAAGGACCGCACCGTCACGCTGCGGATCGCGACCTCGCTGATCAGCGTCGACCAGGCCAGGAAGAACCTTGCCGACGAGATCCCGGCCGGCACCCGCTTCGAGCGCGTGCGCGGCAAGGCGCAGGACGCCTGGGACGACATCCTGGGCAAGGTCGAGGTCGAGGGCGCCAGCCGCGACCAGCTGACCACGCTCTACTCGAGCCTGTACCGGCTGTACCTCTACCCGAACTCGGGCTTCGAGAACACCGGGACCAAGGCGCGCCCGAAGTACCGGTACGCGAGCCCGTTCTCGCCGATGGCGGGCCCCGACACCCCGGCCCGTACCGGCGCGAAGATCGTCGACGGCAAGGTGTACGTCAACAACGGCTTCTGGGACACGTACCGCACGACCTGGCCCGCGTACTCCTTCCTCACCCCGAAGAAGGCGGGCGAGCTGGTCGACGGCTTTGTCCAGCAGTACAAGGACGGCGGCTGGATCTCCCGCTGGTCCTCCCCCGGTTACGCGGACCTGATGACCGGCACCAGCTCGGACGTGGCCTTCGCCGACGCGCACGTCAAGGGGGTCGACTTCGACGCGGAGGCGGCGTACGAGGCGGCGCTGAAGAACGCGACGGTCGTGCCGCCGTCGTCCGGCGTGGGACGCAAGGGCATGGAGACCTCGCCGTTCCTCGGCTACGCCTCCACCTCCACCCATGAGGGCCTGTCGTGGTCGCTGGAGGGCTACCTGAACGACTACGGGCTGGCCGAGATGGGCCAGTCGCTCTACAAGACGACGAAGAAGGAGCGCTACAAGGAGGAGTCCGAGTACTTCCGGAACCGGGCCCGTAACTACGTCACCCTCTTCGACTCGAAGGCCGGCTTCTTCCAGGGCCGGAACCTGAAGGGCGACTGGCGGGTCGAGAGCTCGAAGTACGACCCGCGGGTGTGGGGTTACGACTACACGGAGACCAACGGCTGGGGCTACGCCTTCACCGCCCCGCAGGACAGCCGCGGCCTCGCCAACCTCTACGGTGGCCGCGCCGGCCTCGGCGATAAGCTCGACACCTACTTCTCCACCCCCGAGACCGCGGGGCACGAGTTCGTCGGCTCGTACGGAGGCGTCATCCACGAGATGACGGAGGCGCGTGACGTACGAATGGGCATGTACGGCCACTCCAACCAGGTCGCCCACCACGCCACCTACATGTACAACGCCGCCTCCCGGCCGTGGAAGACGCAGGAGAAGGTGCGCGAGGTCCTCTCCCGCCTCTACACCGGCAGCGAGATCGGCCAGGGCTACCACGGCGACGAGGACAACGGCGAGCAGTCGGCGTGGTATCTCTTCTCCGCCCTCGGCTTCTACCCGCTGGTGATGGGCAGCGGCGAGTACGCCATCGGCTCGCCGCTGTTCACCAAGGCGACGGTGCACCTGGGGAAGGGCCGCAAGCTGGTCGTCAAGGCCCCGAAGAACAGCGCGAAGAACATCTACGTGCAGGGCCTGAAGGTCAACGGCAAGAAGTGGAACTCCACGGCCCTGCCGCACGAGACCGTGGCCAAGGGCGGCACCCTGGAGTTCGCGATGGGGCCGAAGCCCTCCGCCTGGGGCACGGGCAAGGACGCCGCGCCCGTTTCCATCACGAAGGACGACAAGGCGCCCGCGCCGCACCGCGACGTGCTCCCCGCGGACGGTCCGCTCTTCGACAACACCTCGGGCACGTCGGCCGCGTTCACCTCGGTCGACCTGCCGGCCGCTGCGGCGGCGGAAGCCGTGCAGTACACGCTCACCTCGGCTGCGAAGGACGAGGCTCCCTCGGGCTGGGTGCTGCAGGGTTCCGCCGACGGGACGTCGTGGACGGACCTGGACAAGCGGTCGGGCGAGTCCTTCGACTGGGACAGGCAGACCCGCGTGTTCAGCGTGGCGGAGCCGGGCTCGTACCCGCACTACCGGCTGGTCTCCACGGACGAGGCGACGCTCGCGGAGGTGGAACTGATCGGCTGACGGCGGCCGTCCGCACAGCCGGCCGCACCGATGCCGGCTCGTGGCGGAAGTCGTCCTACAGCGACGGAACCGGCGGCAGCTGCGTCGAGGTCGCGGACGGGTTCCCCGGTGTGCTGCCGGTGCGGGACAGCAAGGTGCCCGACGGGCCCGCCCTGTTCTTCTGCCGGGCGGGCTGGGGCGCCTTCGTCACCACCGTCCGGCACGACGGGTTCTGACGCGCCGCACCGGGCCGTCGGCCACGCCGAAGGGGCCGCACTCCTGTGCAGGGAGTGCGGCCCCTTGGCGTTGCGCTCAGTCCGTCAGCCGCTTGGCCGTCAGCCGCGGATCAGGTTGCGCAGCACGTACTGCATGATGCCGCCGTTGCGGTAGTAGTCCGCCTCGCCCGGGGTGTCGATACGGACGACCGCGTCGAACTCCACACCGTTGTCGGTGCTGACCTTGACCGTGCGCGGCGTGGTGCCGTCGTTCAGCTCGGTGACGCCGGAGAAGGAGAAGGTCTCCTCACCGGTCAGGCCGAGGGACTCGGCCGAGGCGCCCTCCGGGAACTGGAGCGGCAGGACGCCCATACCGATGAGGTTCGAGCGGTGGATGCGCTCGTACGACTCGGCGATGACGGCCTTGACGCCGAGGAGCGCGGTGCCCTTGGCGGCCCAGTCGCGGGACGAGCCGGAGCCGTACTCCTTGCCGGCCAGGATCACCAGCGGGATGCCTGCGGCCTGGTAGTTCTGCGAGGCGTCGTAGATGAACGACACGGGGCCGTCCGCCTGCGTGAAGTCGCGGGTGAAGCCGCCCTCGGTGCCCGGCGCGATCTGGTTGCGCAGGCGGATGTTGGCGAACGTGCCGCGGATCATGACCTCGTGGTTGCCGCGGCGCGAGCCGTAGCTGTTGAAGTCGCGGCGCTCGACGCCGTGCTCCGTGAGGTACTTGCCAGCCGGGGTGTCGGCCTTGATCGCACCGGCCGGGGAGATGTGGTCGGTGGTGACCGAGTCGCCGAGCTTGGCCAGCACACGGGCGCCGGAGATGTCGGAGACCGGGGTGGTCTCCATCGTCATGCCCTCGAAGTAAGGGGGCTTGCGCACGTAGGTGGACTGCGGGTCCCACTCGAAGGTGTTGCCGGTCGGGATCGGCAGCGCCTGCCACTGGGCGTCGCCCGCGAAGACGTCGGAGTAGGACTTGTTGAACATGTCCTCGCCGATCGCGTTGGCGACGACGTCGTTGACCTCGGCCTCGGTCGGCCAGATGTCCTGCAGGTGGACCGGCTTGCCCTCGGTGTCGACTCCGAGCGCGTCCTTGGTGATGTCCACCTTCATCGAGCCGGCGAGGGCGTATGCGACGACCAGCGGCGGGGACGCAAGGTAGTTCATCTTGACGTCGGGGTTGATCCGGCCCTCGAAGTTGCGGTTGCCGGAGAGCACCGAGGTGACGGCCAGGTCGTGGTCGTTGACGGCCTTGGAGACCTCCTCCGGCAGCGGGCCGGAGTTGCCGATGCAGGTGGTGCACCCGTAACCGACGAGGTTGAAGCCGACCTTGTCCAGGTACGGCGTCAGACCGGCCTTGTCGAAGTAGTCCGTGACGACCTTCGAGCCCGGGGCGAGCGTGGTCTTGACCCACGGCTTGCGGGTCAGGCCCTTCTCGACCGCCTTCTTGGCCACCAGCGCGGCGGCGACCATGACGTACGGGTTCGAGGTGTTGGTGCAGGAGGTGATCGCGGCGACGGTGACGGCGCCGTGGTCGATCTCGTACGTCGAACCGTCGGGGGCGGTCACGGTGACCGGCTTCGACGGGGCGCCGTTCGGGGTGTTGGCCGGGGAGTCGGAGGCCGGGAAGGACTCCTTGCCCGCCTCGTCCACGTCGTCCACGTAGTTGCGTACGTCCTGGGCGAACTGCTCGGCGGCGTTCGCGAGGACGATGCGGTCCTGCGGGCGCTTCGGGCCGGCGATCGAGGGGACGACCGTGGAGAGGTCCAGCTCGAGCTTCTCGGAGAAGTCGGGCTCGGCGGCCGGGTCGAGCCAGAGGCCCTGCTCCTTGGCGTACGCCTCGACGAGCGCGACCTGCTGCTCGGAACGGCCGGTCAGCTTCAGGTAGTTCAGGGTCTCGCCGTCGATCGGGAAGATCGCGGCGGTGGAGCCGAACTCCGGCGACATGTTGCCGATGGTGGCGCGGTTGGCGAGGGAGGTGGCGGCGACGCCCTCACCGTAGAACTCGACGAACTTGCCGACGACGCCGTGCTTGCGCAGCATCTCGGTGATCGTGAGGACCAGGTCGGTGGCGGTGGTGCCGGGCTTGAGCTCACCGGTCAGCTTGAAGCCGACGACGCGCGGGATGAGCATGGAGACCGGCTGGCCGAGCATCGCGGCCTCGGCCTCGATGCCGCCGACGCCCCAGCCGAGCACACCGAGGCCGTTGACCATGGTGGTGTGCGAGTCGGTGCCGACGAGGGTGTCGGGGTACGCCTGGCCGCCTCGGACCATGACGGTACGGGCCAGGTGCTCGATGTTCACCTGGTGGACGATTCCGGTGCCGGGCGGGACGACCTTGAACTCGTCGAAGGCGGTCTGGCCCCAGCGCAGGAACTGGTAGCGCTCCTTGTTGCGGCCGTACTCCAGCTCGACGTTCTGGCCGAACGCCTCCGCGGTGCCGAACTTGTCGGCGATGACGGAGTGGTCGATGACCAGCTCGGCCGGGGCCAGCGGGTTGATCTTCGCCGGGTCGCCGCCGAGCTCCTTGACGGCCTCGCGCATGGTGGCGAGGTCGACGACACAGGGAACACCGGTGAAGTCCTGCATGATCACGCGGGCCGGCGTGAACTGGATCTCCTGGCTGGGCCGGGCCTGGGAGTCCCACCCGCCGAGCGCCCGGATGTGGTCGGCGGTGATGTTCGCGCCGTCCTCGGTGCGGAGCAGGTTCTCCAGCAGGACCTTGAGGCTGTAGGGGAGGCGCGCGGCGCCTTCGACCTTGTCCAGCCTGAAGATCTCGTAAGACTCGTCGCCCACGCGCAGCGTGCTGCGGGCGTCGAAGCTGTTCGCCGACACGACAGTCTCCTTCATCAATGTGCGCGTACTACCTCAATGCTGCCGCCACGGCTCCTCGCCGATCCGCTAAGGTAAGGCTTAGTTAGGCAACCCTTACCGATTGGCGGCTTGCGGTACGCCTTCGGCAGATATCTCGATGTCGAGATAACTCTAGTACATGACCGCTGCGGGGTCATGCCCGGACACCCGTTGACCGCTCTCATCCAATCGAGGCGTTTACTCACCGAACCCAGTCGTTCGGCCTTCCGTCTCAGTGAACCTAGTCGTGCGGGCAATCGCACTGGGGGTTCTGGGTGGCCGTACCGACTGGGGTGGATCTTGCAGGTCTGTACGTCGAGCTGTCGTACGTGGACGCGGTAGGCGAGCGACAGCGACGTCCGCTGCTGGACTGTGCGACGGCCCGTTTCGAGGACGTAGGGCCGGTGCGGCCGTTTCGGTGGTCGCGTGGTGAGCGTCACTTCTCGGGCTGGTACTGGGCGGCGACGACCGGGCAGCATGTCGGCTTCGAGTCCTGGCTGGAACGGGACCGGCTCCTGCTCATGGACTTCGACCCGAAGGTGACGGGGATCGCCTCGCAGCCCTTCTGGCTGCACTGGCACGACGGGCTTCGGGAGCGTCGGCACGCTCCGGACTACTTCGTGCGCCGCGTGGACGGCTCGGCGGTGGTGATCGATGTCCGCGCGGACAAGCGGATCGAGCCGAAGGACGTGGAGGCGTTCGAGGCGACACGGGTTGCCTGCACCCAGACGGGATGGGCATTCAGGCGGGTCGGAGTCCCGGAGCCGGTGTTGCTGGCGAATGTCCGGTGGCTGTCGCGCTACCGGCACCCACGGTGCCTGCACCGCACGGCTGCGGATCGCCTGCGGGAGATCTTCGCGACGCCGGGGCCTCTGCTGCCCGGGGCCGACGCGGCGGGTGACCGGCTCGCGGCGCTGCCCGCGCTGTTCCATCTGCTCTGGCGCCAGGAACTGGTCACCGAGGACCTGTCGGTCCAGTTGCTGGGCCCTCGCACGGTGGTGGGCCTGGTTGGAAGGGGCGCCCGTTGAACGGGCAGAGGCGGAGGGTCCCGCCCACCGCGCGGCTCGCGGAGTTCCCTGAGACAGCAGCTGAACAGGCACTTTGGTGGGAGGGTCACATCCTGGAGGTGCTGCACGGGCTGCCGCCGGGAGCCTCCGATGAGGCAGCGCCTCGGGCGGAGTTCGACCCGAGGCTGCATTCGTTGGCTGAGCGCGAGCGGGCCAAGGCGGCCGAGTTGACGGCGGCCGGGCAGAAGGTGACGGCCAGCGGCATCAAGCAGCGGCGCCAGCGCTACCAGCGTGACGGATTGGTCGGCCTGGCCGACGGCCGGTCGGCCAAGCAGATGCCGGCCTTCGGGAAGGTCGATGCGGCGGTGGTGGAGGCGATGCGGCAGGCGATCGACGAGACGGCCGAGGACTCGTCGAAGACGATCGGATTCATCGTCTGGCGGGTCAAGGAGATCCTGACCGGCAGCGAGGATGCCGCCGGGGTCGAGGTTCCCTCGCGGGCCACTCTCTACCGGCTCTACAGCAAGCTGGCGACCGGCACTCACGCGACGGGATCGGCGAGTACACGCCGGTCGGTCAAGGCACGGCCGCCCGGCCCGTTCGGAGAACTTCCGGCCAGTGCGCCGGGCGAGCTGATGCAGATCGACTCGACCCCGCTGGATGTGCTGGTGCGTCTGGACGACGGGATTGCGGAGAAGGTCGAGCTGACAGCGATGGTCGACATCGCGACGCGGTCGATCACCGCGGCGGTGCTGCGGCCGACGACCAAGGCTGCGGACGCGTCCGCGCTGCTGGCCCGCAGCGTCACCCCGGAGGCGATGCGGCCAGGCTGGTCAGAGGCCCTGCGCATGTCCCGTTCGGTGCTGCCGCATCGGCGGCTGCTGGCCTTGGATGAGCGCTTGGAGCACGCGGCGGCACGGCCGGTGATCGTGCCGGAGACGATCGTCTGCGACCACGGCAAGGTGTTCGTCTCCCGGAACTTCCGGGCCTCCTGCCGCTACCTGGGCGTCAATCTGCAACCGGCCCACAAGGCGACGCCGACCGACAAAGGCACGATCGAGAAGACTCTGGGCTCGGTGGCCACGCTGTTCGCTCAGTTCGTCGTGGGCTACACCGGCTCGACCACGGACCGCCGCGGCAGGAAGCTGGAGGACGGGCCGCTCTGGACTCTCCCCGAACTCCAGAACCTGCTCGATGAATGGGTCATCGCCGTCTGGCAGAACAGGCCCCATAACGGGCTGCGTGATCCGCAGGCGCCCAGGCGGGCGTTCTCCCCGAACGAGAAGTACGCGATGCTGCTTCAGTCCTGCGGCTACGTCCCGGCTCCGCTGAACGGCGAGGACTACGTCGAGTTGCTGCCCGAACGTTGGCAGGCGATCAACAGCTACGGCATCCGGATCAAGCACCGCACCTACGACGACGGCGAGCTGGGCCCCTTGCGCCGCCAGCACTCCGGGGTGATGGAGAAGAAGGGCTTGTGGGAGATCCACCACGACCCCTACGACATCTCCCGCATCTGGGTACGCGACCGCCGACGCGGCCGGTGGATCACCGTCTTCTGGAAGCACCTGCGCCACGTTGGTGTCCCGTTCGGGGAACTGGCCTGGGACCACGCCTGCGAGCAGGTCCCCGGCGGCACGGAGGAACAGATCGCGGATGCCGCCGCTGCCCTGCTGCGACGAGCCCATGACGGCCCCACTGCGGGGAAGGGTTCTGGGGCGAAGCGGTCCCGGCGCGTCGCCGCACGGACCCGGGCCACCGTCTCTGACCGGCCGGTCCCGGATCCGCCCGCTGCCGAAGCTGTTCAGGAAGATCAGACGGACACCGAGATGGCCGAGGTCATCCCGCTGGGCCTCTTCGACCCGCTCGCGAACCCTTGGAGGCGTCCGTGACCATCTCCGAACCGGCGGGCCGGCATGCCGCTCTGCACGATTCCGATGCCGAGGCCACCCGGCAGTTGACCACCCTGGACGGGTGGCGGAGGTTCGCTGCCGGCCCTCCAGCGCCTCCGGTCCTCTTGGCTCCCGCCGAGTTGGACAAGCTCTCTGCCGCCCAGCGGGCGCTCTATGACGAAGACCGGCTCGATCATCACGCCCGCATGTTGGTGGTTGCCACCTCATTCGTCGAGAAGACGGTGGTCTGCGGCCGACGGCTGGTCCTGCTCAACCGGCACGCGATCAGCGCCCGCCGCGGCCTGATGGTCTCCGGGCTGCCCGGCACGGGAAAGACCAGCGCGATCACCCAGCTCGGGCTCGCCCACGAACTCCTCGACCGGGCCCGCCACCCGAACGTCACCGACCGCATCCCGGTGCTCTACATCACCGTCCCGCCTGCGGCGACCGCCCGCATGGTCGCCGCCGAGTTCGCACGCTTCCTGGGGCTGCCGGTCCGAGGCAGGTCGAACATGACCGACATCATCGAAGCCGTGGTCGGCGTCTGCACGGACACCCGCACCGGCCTGGTCCTCGTCGACGAGATCCACAACATCTCGCAGGTCACACGGACCGGCGCCGAGGTCTCCGACACCTTGAAGTACTTCTCCGAGCGCATCCCAGCGACGTTCGTCTATGCGGGCATCAACCTCGAAACCAGTGAGCTTCTGGCCGGCACCAGGGGCGCCCAGATCTCGGGCCGCTTCACTCTGGTCCCCACGCGGCCGTTTCCCTACGGCGAGGAGTGGAAGGCCTTGGTCGCGACGCTGGAGAGGACCCTGCTGCTGCACGATCACCCGCCGGGAAGCCTGACCAAGCTGGACCGCTACCTCCACAACCGGGCCGACGGCATGATCGGAGCGCTGTCCCATGCCATCCGAGGGGCAGCGATCGACGCGATCCTCAGCGGCACCGAACGCGTGACCAAGAAAGCGATCGACGCGATTCCCCTGGACCACGCTGCGGAGACCACCCGGAAGCCGCTGAAGAAGGCGGCCACGCAATGACCGAAGGACGGCTGGCCCGGCTGCCCGTCCAGGTCGCACCGCGGCTCGGAGAGGAAACCGACTCCTTCATCCGACGCCTGGCCCGCGCCAACCACCTCAAGCCCAGCTACCTGCACGGATACCTCTGCGGCCCGCCGTTCTGGTTCGGCAAGCCCCAACTGGACCGGCTCGCCGATGCCACCGGCCGGTCTCCTCATGCGCTGGAGCGAGCCCTCTCCGACGCCAGCTCGCCCCGAGGCCGCGTCAAGCCCAACCCCCGATACCCCGGCAAAGAACCGTTCCCCGGCAGCAGCGAACTCTGCTTCCTCATCTCCGATGACGCCCGCGACGGCACCATGACCATCCGCGCGCTCGCCGAGCGCTACCAGGTCCCACGGTGGACAGTCCGGCTCGTGCTGGACACAGCACGGCCAGCCGCTCGCGATGTGAAGTTCCGCAAGGATCCGGTCATGGTCCCCGTCATCCGCCTGGTCGACGACATGCTCGCCCGAGGGGTTCGCGGCAGAGCCATCTGGGCCGAGCTGATGGACGAACACGACTACTCCGTGTCCTACTCGTCCCTGCTCTACTACGTTCACCGCGGCCGTCACATGAAGCGCGGGCGGCAGCCATGAGAGAGCAAGCCCCTCATGCACCCAGCCACTTGACTACGCTGCCCATCCAGATCCGGCCCATTGCCGGCGAGGGACCCATGTCGTTCATCGAACGCCTCGCCGCAGCCAATCATCTCAAGCCCAGACATCTGCGGACCTATCTATGCGAACCTCCCTTGCATCGGGGACGTCCCACATGGGAGCGCTTGGCTGCCGCGAGCGGCCGCGAACCCGCTGACCTGCGGAAGATCCTGGACGCCGCCCAGTGCCCAGAGTGCGGGCGCCCCTTCCCGGCCACCCGAGCGGGCCAGAGAAGACGGTGGTGCTCTTCAGCCTGCCGGGAGAGGAGCCAGCACAGATGGAACTACCGGGAGGACCGGGTGGCCCTCTGCGAAACGTGCGGCAAGAAGATGACCATCGCAGCACGCGGCCCAACGCCCATGTGGTGTTCACCAACCTGCTGCCAGGCAGGTCGCCGGACACGCAGGCAGAGCGACACGGAAGTCGCTCAAAAGCCCGCATGCGCAGCATGCGGCACCCTGTTCACCAAAGCGCAACAGCGCAATCCGACTCGCCGTTGGTGCTCAAGAAGCTGCAGGAACTGGGCATACACCCAGCGCAAGCGCCCCGAAGAATCAGCCCCTTCAACCCCTCCACCGAGGCTGAAGCAGCCGACGAACTGCCCCGTCTGCTCGACTCCCCTCAAGCACAAGGGCAGCGGACCTCGACGCCTGACATGTTCTACGACCTGCCGCCAGGAGGCACTCCGCCTGCGCAAACAGGCTCCGCTCGGCAGCGAGATCAGCCCGGCGCAGCAGGCCCACTCAATCCACAGTCCGCGAGGCGACCGCGTCAATCCCGGATGCCCGCAGCTTGCGGGCCAGGAGCTCCATCTCGGGCAGCGTCCCTGAGTACTGTCCGCTGAGGACCTGCTCCAGCACGGCCTTGACGCCGTCCAGGCCGATGCCGAGTTCCGCCCGCAGCACGCGCATAACGGTGGCGTTGCTCACCGGCCCGCTCACGCGCAACCTCGCGCACCCGTGCTCGGAGAGCAGTCGGCTACGCATTTCATCCGACAGGTCACCGCCACAAACGGCCAGAGCGAACCCGCAGGTCGAACACGTCGACTCAACATCCCACCGCAGCGTCTCGCCCACCAGCGCCTGGACTCCGCACCACTCTGCCTCGGCACCGCACCCCTGGCACACAGCGAAGTACCTGATGGACTCGACCAAGATCGACTTTTCCACAATCACCCCTCACCAGAGAAGAGGTCGAGCGGCAAGTCGAACGTCTTCTCAGTACTCACGGATCCTTGACCACCACCAGCCGCCCATCCTGAAGGCGTTCACCGGCCCAGGATTCGGCAGGGTGCGACGCTCGAACTCATCGTCGATACGAGCAATCAGTCGGCCGAGATCTCGCCGGGCACCACGCGGGAGGTGAAGCATGACCTCTTCCAGATCATCGCGGGCATACTCCACCTCCAGACCGGGCTGCCAGACCTGGGATGCATTCAGATACCGGCCGGGTTGCCTGAACGCCCACTCGAAACGGGCGAGCGCGTCAGCAACTGCACCAGGCCACATCCGCTCATCCTCGACGCGGCGGACAGCTGCACGAGTCCTCGCGGAAACGCCCCGGATCCGCCGAACTACAACGTGTCTGCGAGGCCGCCACCGCTCATCACGGACGGCCTTCGGACGCCTACGCGGCATCGACCTTTCTCTTCAACATGCCGCCATCCTGCCACGAACGCAGCCGGCTCAGCACGCACGATCGAGCCCCCGCCATCCTGGGGTGCTCTTGCTGGTTGAAACCGACGCAGCCAATCGGTGCCTCACGAAGCCGTCTCACCCAATCCAGTCCACGCAGGTCCATGCGATCCCGGCGACTAACTTCACTGAGACAGGACACCCGTGAGCGGCCTCCGCTGTCCCCTGTCATCCAATCGAGGCGTTTGACAGCGAACCCAGTCGTTTGGGCTTCCTTGCCAGCCAACCTAGTCGTCTGAAGGAGACGCGCTGGGGGTGCTGGGTGGCTGTACCGGCTGGGGTGGAGTCCGCGGGGCCGTGCGTCGAGCTGTCGTACATGAGCCCCGTACGCGAGCGGGTACGGCGTCCGATGCTGGATTGCGTGACGGCCCGGTTCGAGGACGCTCCTCCAGTCCGTCCGTTTCGCTGGTCGCGGGGCGAGCGTCACTTTTCGGGGTGGTACTAGCCGCGACGACCGGGCGGCACGTCGGTTTCGAGTCGTGGCTGGAGCGCGACCGGCTCGTGCTGATGAACTTCGATCCTTCGGTGGTCGGGATCGGCTCTCAGCCGTTCTGGCTGCACTGGCACGACGGCGAGCGTGAGCGGCGGCACGCCCCGGACTACTTCCTGCGCCGCGCGGACAGCTCGGCCGTGGTGGTCGATGTTCGCGCCGACGACCGGATCGCGCCGAAGGACACCGAGGCGTTCACGGTGACGCGCCTGGCCTGCGCCCAGGCCGGCTGGGGCTTCGAGCAGGTCGGGGTGCCGAAGCCGGTGCTGCTGGCGAACGTGCGGTGGCTCTCGCGCTACCGGCACCCTCGCTGCAGGCTCAGCCCGGCCGCGGACCGGTTGCTGGAGGTCTTCGCGGAGCCGGGCCCCGCTGCTGGCCGGGGCCGATACCGCCGGGGACCGGTTCGCGACGCTCCCTGCGCTGTTCCACCTGCTCTGGCGCCGGGAACTGGTCACCTCGGGTCTGGAAGAGGAACTTCTGGGGCCGCGCACGGTCGTGAGCCTGCCCGGCGGAGGTGCAGGATGACGGACGGCAGGCGGCGGGTTCCACCGACGTCGCGGCTCGCGGAGTTTCCCAAGAGTGTTGCCGACCAGGCTCTTTGGTGGGAGAAGCACATTCTGGAGGTGCTGCACGGGCTGGCGCCGGATGCTCCCCGGGGGTCGGTGCCGCGTCCGGAGTTCGACCCGGTCCGGCACTCGCTGGCGGAACGCGAGCGGGCCAAGGCAGCCGAGCTGACGGCGGCCGGACATCCGATGACGGCCAGCGGCATCAAGCAGCGACGCCAGCGCTATCAGCACGATGGGCTGGTCGGGCTGGCCGACGGCCGGTCGGCCAAGCAGATGCCCGCCTTCGGCCGGGTCGCCCCAGCGGTGGTCGAGGCGATGCGGCAGGTGATCGCCGAGACGGCCGATGCGTCGTCGAGGACGATCGGTTTCATCGTCTGGCGGACCAGGCAGCTCCTGGAGTCCCGTGAGGACGGCGGCGAGATCAAGGTGCCTTCTGAGCGCACGCTCTACCGGTTGTTCGACAAGCTGGCCGCCGGGACACATGCGACCGGTTCCGCGACTACACGACGATCGGTGCATGCACGTCCGTCCGGCCCGTTCGGAGAGGTGCCGGCCGGATGCGCCGTCCGTGAAGCGGCCGCTTCAATACCTGATGCCCGCAGCTTGCGGGCCAGGAGCTCCATCTCGGGCAGCGTCCCTGAGTACTGCCCGGCCAGGACCTGCTCCAGCACGGCCTTAACGCCGTCCAGGCCGATGCCGAGCTCCGCCCGCAGCACTCTCATGATGCTGGCATTCCTCACCGGCGGGCTTACCCGCAACCTTGCCCGCCCGCGCTCGGAGAGCAGTCGCCTACGCATTCCCTCCGGCAGGTCACCGCCACAAACAGCCACGACGAACCCACAGGTCGGACACGTCGACTCGACATCCCACCGCAGCGTCTCGCCCACCAGCGCCTGAACGCCGCACCACTCTGCCTCGGCACCGCATCCCTGGCACACAGCGGAGTACCTGATGGACTCGACCAAGATCGACTTTTCCACATTCCCCCCTCAACAGAGAAGAGGTTAAGCGGCAAGCCGAACGTCTTCCGGGACGCCCATGCTCACATCGGACAGGTGAATTCGCATCGACTTGGGACGCTGCGCGAGAGATCCTCGACGCGAACCGCACCGAGGAGACAGGCTTGATCACGGAGTACCAGCAGCGGCTACGGGAGCGCTACCTTGCCGCCCCCGTTATGCCAGCCCCGACGCCCTGGCAACCGGTCCTGGACCGCAGGACACCCATCGGGGGCCTGCTCGGCATCGGCTTCGCAGTCCACCCGGACACCGGACACGACCTCGTCATGGTCGTATCCAGCGACGGACACGGACTCTTCGATGCTGTCACCGGCGAGAAGATCGCACGCGATCACGATCCCGATCCCGCCACCAGCACCCCCGACGCACACCCGGACCTCACCTGCCCCGGCCTCGGTCCAATCGCCGGCACCCCGGTCCGCATCGCCGGCCTCTTCGGCGGCGGTCTACACAGCACCACTCCGGACGGTTGGACGCTGGACACCGTCAGTCCCGAATGGCCTCACGACCGCGTCATCCTCTCCGCCGACGGCGGAGCACACAAGGGACCGGCTGGAGGCACCTGGTGGCACGTCTTCCACTCCGATTACTCGGAACTGCGCGCTGCCGGTTTTTCCCCGTCCGGCCTCACCTTGGCAGTCGCCACCAGCAGCGACCTCGCTCTCTGGACCCGACCGGAACTCCACATCGAGGACTGAGCGCGCTTGAGACGGCCCGGGCGCGCTCGGGCACCTTGACATCCAAGCTAGTCCGCCCAGGTCAGACAGTCTGCAACGACTGAGTTGGATGTCAAAGGACACCCGTGAGCGGCCTCCGCGGACCCGATAATCCTTTGACGCGCGATGCGGCGTGCCGCTTGGCTCGCGGGATGCCATCCGACCGGCCCGACCGCACCGGCGTCGACACGGGCGTGGTGAGCTCGCTGCTCGCCGCACAGTTCCCGCAGTGGGCGCAGTTGCCCGTCACGGCGATCGACTCCGCGGGCACCTCCAACGACATGTACCGGCTCGGGGACGACATGGTCGTCCGGCTCCCCCGCACCGACGGCTCGGCGGACGACGTGGCGAAGGAGCACCGGTGGCTGCCGCGGCTCGCCCCGGCGCTTCCGGCCGCCGTCCCCGAACCGCTGGGCCAGGGCAGCCCGGCGGAGTCCTTCCCCCGGCCGTGGTCGGTCTATCGGTGGCTCGAGGGCGAGAACCCCGCCGTCGGGCGCATCCCGCAACCCGGTCCGCTCGCACGGGACCTCGCGGAGTTCGCCGTGGCGCTGCACCGGATCGATCCCGCGGGCGGGCCGGCCTCCTACCGGGGCGGACGACTCTCCGCGAGGGACGCCGTCACACGCGAGGCGCTCATACATCTCGACGTGATCGTCGACGCCGACCGTGCGCTCGCCGTGTGGGAGGCGGCGCTCGCGGCGCCCGCCTGGAACGGCCCTGACGTGTGGATCCACGCGGACCTGCAGCCCGGGAACCTGCTGATCGACAGCCGTGGGCGGCTGAGTGCCGTCATCGACTTCGGCTGCCTGGGCCTGGGCGAGCCCGCCGTCGACATGATCGCGGCATGGTACGTGATTCCGGCCGGGGCCCGGGACGTCTTCCGTGCCGCCGTCGGGGCCGACGACGCCACATGGGCGCGGGGGCGCGGCTGGGCCCTGTCGGTCGCGCTGCTGGAGCTCCAGCACCACCGGGAGACGAACCCGCGCATGGCCGACATCGCGCGGCACGTCATCGCCGAGGTACTGGGCTGACGACCGGTCGCGCGGCGGCGAGGCACAGCGCCCGTGGCCTCCGCCACCGGCGCTGTTCAGCCCAGTGCCCGGTCGAGGTTGAACGCCGCGCTGATCAGGGCGAGATGTGTGAACGCCTGCGGGAAGTTGCCGCTCTGCTCGCCGGTGCGACCGATTTCCTCCGCGTACAACCCGAGATGGTTGGCGTACGTGAGCATCTTCTCGAAGGCCAGCTGGGCCTCCTCCAGGCGTCCGGCGCGGCTGAGGGCCTCGACGTACCAGAAGGAGCAGATCGAGAACGTCCCTTCCTCGCCCCGCAGTCCGTCCGGGCTGGCCTGCGGGTCATATCGGTAGACCAGGGAGTCGGAGACCAATTCCTCGCCCAGTGCGTCCAGCGTGGAGAGCCACTTCGGATCCGTCGGGGAGATGAACTTGGCCAGCGGCATCATCAACACGGAGGCATCGAGGACGCTGTCTCCGTAGTGCTGGAGGAAAGCCTTCCGATCGGCCGACCAGCCGCGGTTCATGATCTGACGGTAGATCGTGTCGCGCGTGCCGCCCCAGCGCGCCAGGTCGGCCGGCAACCCGCGGCGCTGAGCCAAGCGCATCGCCCGCTCGATCGCCACCCAGCACATCAGTCGCGAGTACAGGAAGCTCTTGCGCCCGCCACGGGTCTCCCATATGCCCTCGTCGGGCTGGTCCCAGTTGTCGCGGACCCAGTCGACCAGAGCACAGACGGTGTCCCAGTGCGCGCTGGATATCGGCTCCCCCCACTTGTCGTAGAGATAGATCGAGTCGATGAGGGCGCCGTAGATGTCCAGTTGCAGTTGGCCGACCGCGTCGTTGCCCACGCGCACGGGGGCAGAGCCTTGATAGCCCTCGAGGTGGGACAGCTCACGCTCCGGCAGATCGCGGCTGCCGTCGATGCCGTACATGATCTGCAAGGGGCTCGTTCCGCAGTCGGAGAGCTGGGCGAACTCGATCAGGAAACGCATGAACGCCTGTGCTTCCTCGGTGAAGCCGAGCCGGAGAAGCGCGTAGACGCAGAAAGCCGAGTCGCGGATCCAGACGTAGCGGTAGTCCCAGTTCCGTTCGCCACCGATGTGCTCGGGCAGACTCGCTGTCGGCGCAGCGACGATGGCGCCGGTCGGCACATAGGTGAGCAGCTTGAGCGTCAGTGCAGAGCGGTGCACCATCTCGCGCCAGCGGCCGCGGTAGCGCGACGTGGACAGCCACCGTCGCCAGTACCGGACGGTGGCCTGGAACTGTTCCTCCGCCTCGGCCAGAGCGCAGGACCGGGGGGGCACCGCGCCCCCGACGCGGTCGAGCGCGAAGACCGCGCTCTCGCCTTCGTGGAGCTTGAAGAGCGACCATACGTCCCGGCCGTCGTTCTCCACCGGCACACTGGACGTCAGCGCGAGGGAGAGTGAGGCCGACTCGAAGACCGGAATGCCCTGCTCGGTGCGGACGGTATGCGGCTCCGTTGCGTACCCGAACCGGGGTGAGACGTGGGCGCGGAAGGGCAGTGAACCTCGGACGCAGACCACTCTGCGGATCAGCCGGTGCCGGTCTGCCTCACGTGAGGCGTCGACAATCGGCATGAAGTCCTGGATCTCGGCCACGCCGTCATCCGCGAAAAAGCGGGTGATGAGCACATTGGTGTCGGGGAAGTAGAACTGCTTCGTGCGGGCCGGCATATCCGGCGCGAGCTCGAAGCTCCCGCCCTTCTCGGCGTCGAGGATCGAGGCGAAGACACTGGGAGCGTCGAAGCGGGAGCAGCAGTACCAGTCGACCGTGCCGTTCGTTCCGACGAGAGCGGCACTGCGCAGATCTCCGATCAGCCCGTGTTCCGAGACCGGCAGGTATCGGCGGGTGCCAATGCTCCCGGGGCTGCGCGCCACGCGGGGGACCTCTCCGCCTCTGTGAACCTCAGCGGGCACGAGTGCCTCCCTCCGCCGGAGGGGAGTATCGAACTATCAGCTCATTTCATAGTAAGGTGCTCACTCTGCTCAGAGTCATGTCTGCGTCCGCGCCGGATGGCCGTGCCGCAATCACCCCGCCGGTGCGCGCGGGGCACGCTCTCCTGGGATCGCGGACGAGCCGTACGAGAGCACTCGTGATCCGCTTCTTCGCAGATGTACCGAACCGGGGCCGCGCACCCCAGGGCGTGACCGGCGGATGCGTCAGCGCGTGGTGATCACCATGCGGAAGCGTGCGGAGCCGGAGAGCATCTTCCGGTACGCCGCCGGCCACCCGCGCGGCTCGACATTTACTCGTCCCTTCTCGTTCCGGTTCGGTTCCGGGCCGGGCCGCCGGTTGTGCACAGGCCCCAGTGCACCGCCGTCGAACACGGCAGGGCCACCGGGCCATACCGTCGGTTGGTGACCCACAGCAGCCGACCCGTGCGCTCACGTATCCGTTTCTGCCGGGCAGGCAGCTCTCGGCCAGTGCACGGGGTGCGTCATCAGAACCCACGCCAGACGTTGTCGAATGCGTCCTGCTCGATGCTCCGCCGTTGCCGAACGGCCTCGAGTTCCACCAGCGCGTCGTTGACAGCGGCCAGTACAAGCGCCGCGTCGTCGGCCACCTCCGGCGAATCGCCTGTCTGCTCCCCACGGAGGCCGACGGATTCCCCGAGGACGACGAGGGCAGGCTCGCCGGACGTCCAGCGCTCCGTCGCCTGACGGCGAGCGGGCGAATCGGCCAGGACCGATTGACCGCTCCCGGAGCGACGCCCGCGTCCGCGCAGCCGGATGAGCAGTCCCTCGGCCTCGAAGGCGGCGGTGTAGGCCCCAGCCAGGGCGTCACCTCTGCGCCAGAGCCAGTCGCTGACCGACTCGTACGGCTCTTCCCTGATCAGCGAGGCGGCGGCCTCGCCCAAGAGGCGATCACCCGGTGCCAACTCGTCGATCGGCACGACGCGATCGTCGTCCAGTCCGATGACCCGGGACTCGAGCAGGTCGATCAGCTCGGCTCCTGCGAGTGCGAGCGACAGGTTGCCCGATTCCACTGGCTGGCCGGAAGCCATGACAACGATCAGCAGGTTCCGCGGTGTGGTCATGAAAGGCTTCACGTCCAACGTCTCGGCATCCAGGATGCCTCGTGAGGGGACCGGTTTTCCGGCCGCCGGCATGGCCAGGCTCTGCAGCCAGCAGTGGCCTTACTGCTCCTGAGCGGAGGCCACCCGCCGTCCACGAGCTTACGGAGCGCGGGTGGCGCCTGCATCCGCGCGCAGGCGCTCGCCCGGAGAGCGACCGAGATGGACCGTGCCCACCCCACCTTGACCCGGCCTCGCCGTCAGCCGGTAACGATCGACACGGCGAGGGTCGCCCTCCCGTATCCGCTGCGTGCAGGAGGGAAATCTGTCTGCGGGTGCGACGGCGGCGTGGTCCGTGCGGCCCGGTTCCCGCCGGGGATGATGGCGGCCACCTCACGTTTTGTCTCTGCCCGGATCACGGCGGCCTGCTTCTCGGCCTTCGCACGCGGGACTTCGGACTCCCGGACGCGTTCGGCCTCGAAACCCGGGGCGCGCTTGTCGTGCTCCCTGCCGAGGCTCGGGACGTCTTCCGTGCCGCAGTCGGGGCCGACGACGGCACATGGGCGCGGGAGTGCGGCTGGGCCCTGTCGGTCGCGCTGCTGGAGCGCCGGCACCACCGGGAGACGAACCCGCGCATGGCCGACATCGCGCGACACGTCATGGCCGAGCAACTGGGCTGACGACCGGTCGCGCGGCGCCGGCGCGACGGCGGCGGGGCCCTGCACCTCTCCGAGGTGCAGGGCTTTGCGCCCTGCACGCGTGACCTTGGCCGACGGCCCCGGCGGCGGGCTGCCGAAGCCGCCGCTCAGGCTCGGAGGTACGTGAGCACCGCCAGCACCCGCCGGTGCGTCGCGTCCGCCGGAGGCAGGTCGAGTCTGGCCCGGACGGCCTGCCCCCTGCCCGCGGTGGCCGGTGCCCGGCGGGTGCGCCGACCATCGAGGCAGAGTCTGTGCATGACCGGGTGTCACCCGAACGGCTTAACCCGGCTCAGTCACATCTCATATGTGAGATAGCCTTCCAGCCATGGCAGACGACTACCTCGCACGCATCGGCCAGCTCATCCGTGACGCCCGCCAGCATCGTGGCTGGACACAGACGCAGCTCGCCGACGCGCTCGGCACCAGCCAGAGCGCGGTGAACCGTATTGAGCGCGGCAATCAGAACATCAGTCTTGAGATGATCGCCCGCATCGGTGAAGCGCTGGACAGTGAGATCGTCTCTCTCGGTTACGCGGGTCCCATGCACCTGCGCGTGGTCGGCAGGCGCCGGCTCTCGGGCTCCATCGACGTCAAGACGAGCAAGAACGCCTGCGTGGCCCTGCTGTGCGGCTCGCTGCTCAACAAGGGGCGTACGGTGCTGCGCCGCGTCGCCCGTATCGAGGAGGTCTACCGGCTGCTGGAGGTACTCAACTCCGTCGGCGTACGGACCCGTTGGATCAACGAGGGCCGTGACCTGGAGATCGTGCCGCCGGCCGGGCTCGACATGGACGCGATGGACGTGGAGGCCGCCCGCCGGACCCGTTCCATCATCATGTTCCTCGGCCCCCTGCTGCACCGGATGGACAACTTCCGGCTGCCGTACGCCGGAGGCTGCGACCTCGGAACGCGGACCATCGAACCGCACATGATCGCGCTGCGCCGCTTCGGCCTGGACATCACCGCCACCGAGGGCATCTACCACGCGGTGGTGGACCGCTCCGTCTCGCCCACCCGCCCGATCGTGCTGACCGAGCGCGGCGACACCGTCACCGAGAACGCCCTGCTGGCCGCCGCCCGGTACGACGGCGTGACCGTCATCCGCAACGCGTCCTCCAACTACATGGTTCAGGACCTGTGCTTCTTTCTCGAGGCGCTCGGGGTCAAGGTCGAGGGCGTCGGCTCGACGACACTGACCGTGCACGGCGTACCCCACATCGACGTGGACGTCGACTACTCCCCCTCCGAGGACCCGGTCGAGGCGATGAGCCTGCTCGCCGCGGCGGTCGTCACCGAGTCGGAGCTGACGATCCGCCGGGTGCCGATCGAGTTCCTCGAGATCGAGCTGTCGGTGCTCGAGGAGATGGGCCTCGACCACGACCGCACCCCCGAGTACGCCGCGGACAACGGCCGGACCCGGCTGGTGGACCTGACGGTACGGCCCTCCAAACTCGAGGCCCCGATCGACAAGATCCACCCGATGCCCTTCCCCGGCCTGAACATCGACAACGTGCCGTTCTTCGCGGCGATCGCGGCCGTTGCCCAGGGCCAGACGCTGATCCACGACTGGGTCTACGACAATCGCGCCATCTACCTCACGGACCTCAACCGCCTCGGCGGCCGCCTCCAGCTGCTCGACCCCCACCGCGTCCTCGTCGAGGGCCCGACGCGTTGGCGCGCCGCGGAGATGATGTGCCCGCCGGCCCTGCGCCCGGCGGTGGTCGTCCTGCTGGCGATGATGGCGGCCGAGGGCACCTCGGTACTGCGCAACGTGTACGTCATCAACCGCGGTTACGAGGACCTGGCTGAGCGGCTGAACTCGGTGGGGGCGCAGATCGAGATCTTCCGCGACATCTGACCGGCGGGGTGTCGTGCCCCTCGGTGGCAAGGGGCACGACACCCCTAAATGCCTGACGACCTGCGGTTACACCCTTTCTCGGCCTTCCGTTGATCACCGCTGTCTTTCATCACCTTGTGCAACGCGTGTGCAAGATGATCTTGAATAGGTAACGATGCATCAGGAATACCTGATTGCCCGTCAACCTTCACGGAGAGTCTGTCCACCGGCCGTCCACCGGTGGCGCTGCCAGCGACCCCACCAGGGCGACCTGAGTTGAGCTAACTGCGCCGGGTCACCCCGTTCCAAGCGACGAGCACCGGTGACTGTCGGACCTCTACAAAGTGCTCCACCGTCATTGTTGAGCGCCCTGACCACCCCTTGTCTCCGACATGCACGGTGAACGGGGTGATCGCAGGTCAATCCGGGCGGCGCTGCGCGGTCAGAGCATTAGTCGTGGACCGTAGCGCCGCTGAACCATTCGCGTGCCACTGCTTCACTTCGAGGGCTAAGCGGAGTCACGAAGACGACGGCGAGACGCCTGATGGCTCGGGAACAGCAGACGTAGAAGAGGTTGCGGGAGCGGATGGCCCGTTCCTTGCGGTGGTCGTCTCCGGTGAGCATGCGGTCGACGTTGAACTGGTTCCATGCGCTGTCGTCGATCATGACCACGACGTTCTCGTACTCGTCGCCTTTAACCCCATGCTGGGTGGAGAAGGGAGTGAGCTCGTTGCGGTATTGGGTGAGCCGGACGACCTCCTGGTAATTGACGGCGCGCAGGCTGGCCGCGAAGTCGACGTCTCTTTGAGCACGTTCGTCGAGGCCCTCCGCGCCGATGGTGCGTTCGATGGACTTGACCCTGCCCGGCGGAGTGATCAGCTTGGCGCGGGTAACGGCGTCGAGGACGTCGCCGACGGTGCCGGTGGCCCGGACTGCGGTGATCTCCTGGAGTATGTCGTTGATCTTGGCTTTGTCCGAGTGCTTGCGGATGGTGAGGGGCCCTGTGCCAAGGAGGGTGGTGAGGTGGGCGTACTCCTGGGCTTCGTAGGCGGCGCACAGCTCCTCGATGGTCTTCATGAACTGGGCGTAGGGCTCAGTTCCCTCCAGAAGGTCGTCCCTCCCATGGCTTCCTCGTTTGCTGTAAAGCTGAAGGAGGTTGGAGTAGCCATGGGCGGCTGCGGTGCGTCAGGCTCAGGTACTTGACGCCCTTCGCGGGCCAGCCGCAGGTTTCGAGCACTGCCCGAGCCCGCTGGACCGGGTTCTCGTCCTCAGCGCCGGGCTGAGCTGCCCCGGCTTTTGCAGAGTCCGATCTTGATGGTTCAGGCGGACTGCAGGACTTGCTCCTGGCTCCGCCAGAAGGCTTGCTCGTACTCGGCGGGCGGTAAGTAGTCGAGTGCGGAGTGGAGGCGTTCTTCGTTGTACCACGTGATCCATTGGAAGATCGCCCGCTCGACCTGGTCGACGTCCTTCCAGGGGCCCTGCATCTCGATGAGCTCGGCCTTGAAGGTGCCGTTCAGGGCCTCGGCCATCGCGTTGTCATACGAGTCCGCGACCGAGCCGACCGACGCTGAGGCGCCGATGTCGGACAGCCGGTCGGTATACCGAATTGACACGTATTGCGACCCACGGTCGCTGTGATGAACGAGGCCGGAGTCCTTCTTGATCCTCCGTCTCCACAGCGCCATCTCCAGGGCGTCCAGCGGAAGTTCGGTCCGCATGTGGTTCGCGACCTGCCAGCCGACGATCGTCCGTGAGTACACGTCCAGGACGAATGCCACGTATGCCCAGCCGGACCAGGTGCGGACATAGGTCATGTCCGCCACCCAGAGCTGGTCGGGCCGGGAGGCGGTGAAGTCGCGGTCGACCAGGTCCGGCGGGCGGGGTGCCGACGGCTCCGGGATGGTGGTGCGGCGCCGCCGGCCACGGATGACGCCCTCGATGCCGAGCTCGGCCATCAGCCGCTCGACGGTGCAGCGGGCCACCTCGTGGCCCTTGCGCCGAAGGGCGCGGGTGGAACAGGTCCGAGACCGGGCGAAAACCCCGGCCCGGGACAACCACTCCGCCTACACCGCACTCGCCCGCTTCGACACCACACACTTCGCCGCCGCCTGGTCCAGTCTCCTGGTCCAGACGGCGGCGCCATCGATCTGATGCTGTGGGCCTCGCCCTCACTGGGCGGGGCCGTCGTCAGCCGGCGAGCTTCGCCAGCGCCACATCCAGCCGGGCCAGCGTCCGCTCACGCAGCTCCAGCGACTCGAACAGCGGCAGTCCGACCGTCCGCCCGGTCACCGCGACCCGCACCGGAGCCTGCGCCTTGCCGAGCTTCAGGCCGTGCCCGGCGGCGACCTCCTCCAACACCGTCTTCAGCAACTCCGTGTCCCACTCCGCCACCGCGGCATACCGCTCACGGCAGTCCTTGACGATGGCCTCGGCCCCGGACTTCATCGCCTTCGTCCACGACACCTCGTCCTCCGGCGTCTCCTCCAGGAAGTACCAGTCCACGTACTTCGTGATCTCGCTCAGCACCGTCAGCCGGGTCTGCGCCAGCTCCGCAAGCGTCGCGAAGGCCGCCGCGTCGTACGCCTCCGGCTTCCACGGCGCGTACGGAGCGGTCAGCCACGGCACGCACGCCTCGGCGAACGCCTCCGGGGCCATCGCCCGGATGTACTCCCCGTTGAACGCCGCCAGCTTCTTCACATCGAAGAACGCCGACGACCCGCTGACATCCTTGACCCGGAACAGCCGCTCCAGCTCCTCGAACGGCCGGATCTCGATGTCCCCGCCCGGACCCTACCCGAGCAGCATCAGGTAGTTCAGCATCGCCTCCGGCAGGTACCCCTCGGCGATGTAGTCCTCAAGCGCGACCTTGTCCCGCCGCTTCGACAGCTTCTGCCGCTTCTCGTTCACGATCACCGGCAGGTGCGCCCACACCGGCGGCGTCGCCCCCAGTGCCTACCACAGCAGCTGCTGCTTCGGCGTGTTCGACAGGTGCTCCTCACCCCGGATGACCTGGTTGATGCCCTCGTCGAGATCGTCGACCATGTTGGCGATCAGAAACACCGGCGAGCCGTCCCCACGCGCGATCACGAAGTCCTCGATCGCGGCGTTCGGGAACGACGGCTCCCCACCCCTGAGCACTTACGAAGAGGCAACGGCCGTTTTCGAAGATCCTCGTCGTTTTCGGGTTAAGGGTGTTTGAAGGGTTTGCGCTCAAAACCATCCCGCTGTCGAACGCTGTTACTAGCGTCGTCCGAGTCCAGCCACCGATGAGTTCGGAGCGACATGACAGCAGCACTGGACTTGCGCCTGGGTGCCGGCTTCCTCCACCACGCGCACGTCATGCCCGACCGCGTCGCTCTGACCATCGGCCGCCGCGACTACACCTACGAAGAGGCCACGATCACCGCACGCCGGTGGGCCGCCGCGCTGTTCGAGGCGGCCGCCGGCCGTCCCCGCCGTGTCGGCGTCTTCGCCCACCGCAGCGAGGCGTCCTACCTGGGCGTCGCCGCCGCGTTGTTCGCGGGCGCCGCGTTCGTACCGCTGAACCGGAGATTCCCGGCCGAGCGCACTCGCTCCATGCTTGAGCGTGCCGACGTCGACGCGTTGATCGTCGACGCCGCGTCACTCCCCGGTCTCGCCCGGTTGTTGAAGGACCTGCCACGCAAGCCGGTCGTGCTGCTGCCGGACGTCGCGGCAGGCCAAGCCGGCGACCTCGGAGACGTGGTGGTGCGGGACGCGATGGACCTCGCCGTGGCCGCGCCGCTGGAGCAGCTCCCTGACGTCGCCCCCGACGACATCGCGTACCTTCTCTTCACCTCAGGCAGTACCGGCGTCCCGAAGGGCGTCCCGGTGACTCACGGCAACGTGCGCGCGTTCCTCGACGCCAACCAGGAGCGGTACCGGCTGACCCCCGACGACCGGCTCACCCAGACCTTCGACCAGACCTTCGACCTGTCGGTCTTCGACCTCTTCATGGCCTGGGAGAACGGCGCCCGGCTGTGCTCGATGGAACCCATCGAACTCCTGGCACCCTTCAAGTTCCTCGACCGCAACGGGATCACGGTGTGGTTCTCCGTGCCTTCCGTGGCCGCTCTCCTGCGCAATCGCGGTGTGCTCCGGCCGGGCACCATGCCCACGCTGCGCTGGAGCCTGTTCTGCGGTGAGGCGCTGCCCCGCGCCACCGCCGAGGCCTGGCAGGCGGCCGCCCCGCAGTCGGTGGTGGAGAACCTGTACGGACCGACCGAGCTCACCATCGCCTGTACGGTTCACCGCTGGGATCCGGTGACCAGCCCCGCGGCCTGCGTGCACGGCAACGTACCGATCGGCCGTCCCTACCCGGGCCTCAGACCCCTCGTGGTGGACGACGAACTCCGCCCCGTACCGGACGGGGAGACCGGCGAGCTCTGCATGGCCGGGAAACAGGCCACCCCCGGATACTGGCGGGCCCCCGAGATCACCGCCGAACGCTACTTCGTGCACCAGGGCCAGACCTATTACCGCACGGGAGACCTGGTTCGGCTGCAGGACGGCGAGTACGTCTGCCTCGGCCGCAACGACCAGCAGGTCAAGGTCGGTGGCCACCGCGTGGAACTGGGTGAGATAGAGGCCGTGCTGCGCGGCGCAGGCGCCGTCGAGGCGGTCGCCCTGCTGTGGCCGGACCCCGACACGATCACCGCCGTGGTCTCCGGCGCCACGGACCCCGTCGCGCTGGCCGAGGCCTGCGAGGCCGCCCTTCCCTTCTACATGACTCCGTCCTCCGTGCACATCGTCGAGGAGATGCCGGTCAACGGCAACGGCAAGATCGACCGTGGCGCGCTGCGCAACAGGCTTGACGAAGGCCTCTGACCTCAACCGAAGGGAAATCGTGAGCAACGTCGACCAGCTCATTGCCCGGACCCTCGGCATCACCGATGGCCGTGTCACGGACGGGCTCGAATACCAGTCGGTCAGGGAGTGGGACTCGCTCGGTCATGTCTCGCTGATGGTCGCCATCGAGCAGGAGTACGGTGTCGAGGTCGACGACGACCTGACGCTGAAGCTCCGTTCGGTCGCTGCCATCCGCGAGTTCGCCGCCGCCCTTGCCGATCGGACCGCCACCGAGGAGAAGGAGGACGCCGCGGGCACGAGCGAGCCGCACCAGCGCCGCACCATACACCGCGGCCTGGAGGGCGTCGTCTTCGACCAGACCGCCATCACGCACATCGACGGCGCCGAGGGGATTCTCGAGTACCGCGGGTACAGCATCCACGAGCTGGCCGAACACGCGTCCTTCGAGGAGGTCGCCTACCTGCTGGTGCACGGTGAACTCCCCGACGCCGCAGCCCTGAAGACCTTCGAGAAGCAACTGCGCGCCGCACGCGAGCTGCCCGCCCCTGTCCTCGACCTCGTCCGCTCCCTCGCGCACGCCCATCCCATGGAAGTGCTGCGCACCTGCGTGTCCGCGCTCGGGTCGTTCGGCATGCATAGGGTCCCCGGCACCGACGAAGGCCATGCCGAGGCACGCGAGATCGGCATCTCGCTGATTGCCCGCATACCGATGATCGTCGCGGCCCACCACGCCTACCGCAGTGGCCGCGAGCCCGTTCCGCCGACCGACAACGCCACCCACGCCGAGGCGTTCCTCAGCGTTCTGCTCGGTGAGCGGCCGTCGCCGGCTGCGGTGCGGTTCATCGACAAGGGCTTCATCGTCCACGCCGACCACAGCTCCAACGCCTCCGCGTTCACCACCCGTGTCGCCATCGGCTGCCGCGCCGGAATGACAGCCGCGATCACCGCCGCCGTCGCGGCCTTCGCCGGGTCCGTGCACGGTGGCGCCGCCGAACGCGTCGTCGGTCTCATCGACCAGGTCGGCTCCCCGGAGCGAGCCGAAGCCCATGTCGCGGCGCTGCAGAGCCGAGGCGAGCCGGTGATGGGCTTCGGCCATCGCGTCTATCGGACCGAGGACCCCCGGGTCCGTCATCTGCGGCGCATGGTCGTCGAGCTGAGCGCAGAGCGGGGCGACACCACGGGCCTCGACATTCTCGACGCCGTGACCGTCGCTATGCGTCCCTACAGCCGCCATGGCGTCGCCGCCAACGTGGACCTCTATGCCGGGCTCGCCTACCGGCTGCTCAGTCTGCCCGACGACTTGGCCGTGCCGCTCTTCGTCATCGGCCGGGCCCCCGGCTGGGTCGCCCAAGCGCTCGAGCAGCAGTCCAACAACGTGCTGATCCGGCCGCTGCTCGCCTATGTGGGCCCGCATGGGCGGACGTACCGGAAGGTGGACGAGCGATGAGCCCCAGGAAGTCGTCGGCGACCTCGCTGCCCGAATTCGCCGCGACACATGACTTCGATCTGAACGCTGTCCCGTACACCGGGCGCGTCCTGCTCGAGTCCCTGCTGCGGGGCGGCGACCCGTCGCGGGCCGCCGTTCTCGGCGCGCGCCTCGCACGCGGTGAGGAGCCGGGGCTGGAGATGCCGTTCCGTCCCGCCCGTATCCTCGTGCAGGACTACACGGGCATCCCCCTGCTCGTCGACCTTGCAGCTCTGCGCGACCGCGTCGCCCGTCCCTCCGAGGTCAACCCCGCGCTGCCCGTCGACGTCGTCGTCGACCACTCCGTGCAGACCGACTGGGCGGGCCGTCCGGACGCGCTCGGCCTCAACGAGGCGCTGGAGATGTCCCGCAACCGCGAGCGCTACGCGTTCCTGAAGTGGGCCGAGGGGGCGTTCGACGGGCTGCGTGTCATCCCGCCAGGCCACGGCATCGTGCACCAGGTCAATCTGGAACAGCTCGCCACCGTCGTCGCCGAGGGCCCGGACGGCACCCTTCTTCCCGACACCGTGCTCGGCACCGACAGCCACACCACCATGGTCAACGGCCTCGGCGTGCTCGGCTGGGGCATCGGCGGCCTGGAGGCGGAGGCCCAGATGCTGGGCCTCGCCCAGCCGATCCGCATCCCTCAGATCGTCGGCGTCCGCCTCACCGGCGCGGTGAGCCCGGGCACCTCGCCCACCGACGTGGTGCTCGCGCTGACCCGTCGGCTGCGCCAGGAGGACGTACGCGCCCTGATGCTGGAGTTCACCGGCCCGGGCGTCTCGGAGCTCACCGCACCCGACCGCTGCACCATCGCCAACATGGCTCCCGAGTACGGCGTCATGTCCGCGTACTTCCCCGTGGACGAGGAGACCCTGTACTACCTGCGGCGCACAGGGCGCAGCGAAGCCCAGGTGAGCCGGGTCCGGGAGTACTGCAAGCGTCAGCGGATGCTGCGCGACGGGACCCAGCCCGTCTTCGGGCGGACCATCGACTTCGACCTCGGTGAGGTCGGCCCGGGTCTTGCCGGACCAAGCCGCCCCGACCAGCGGATCTCCCTCGGCGAGTTGCCCGCCTCCTTCGCGGCCCTCCACCCCGGCGAGATCCGCACCGAGGGGAACGTCCGCGACGGAGACCTGGCCATCGCCGCCATCACGTCCTGCACCAGCACCTCCAACCCGAAGGCGATGCTGGCCGCCGGACTGCTCGCCCGCCGCGCGGTCGAGCGAGGCCTGAGGGTGCCCTCGCACGTCAAGACCAGCCTCTCGCCCGGCTCCCGCGCAGTCACCCGGTACCTGGCCGGCTCCGGGCTGCTCGCCGACCTCGAAGAACTGGGTTTCCATGTCACCGGGTACGGCTGCATGAGCTGCAACGGCGGCAGCGGCCCGCTCAACCCCGGGGTCGTCGAAGCGGTGGGCCACGCGGGCCTCACGGTGGCCGCCGTGCTGAGCGGCAACCGGAACTTCGAGTCCCGCGTCCACACCCAGGTCCGTGCCAGCTACCTCGCCTCCCCGGCCCTCGTGGTCGCCCTGGCCCTGTCGGGCACTGTTCTCACCGACCTGGAGACCGAGCCACTCGGCACGGACGACAACGGCCGGCCGGTCCACCTCCGGGATCTGTGGCCGCACAACGGTGAACTGCGAGAGCTGGAGGACCAGTACGTCACCCCGGAGATGTTCGGGCACGACGACGTGCACGGCGCGGCCTGGGAGGCGATCACCGCGTCGGACGACGAGGTGTACGCCTGGGACGAGACCTCCACGTACATCCGGCCCCCCGCGTACGTCGATGCCGCCCCCCGTCTCGGCTCGATGACCGGAGCCCGTGTCCTCCTGGCACTCGGCGACGACATCACCACCGACCACATCTCACCGGTCGGCGCCATCCCGGGACAATCGCCCGCCGGCCGGCACCTCGTCGAGCACGGCGTCCACGACCTCAACTCCTACGGGTCGCGCCGCGGCAACCACGAAGTGATGGCCCGTGGCACCTTCAGCAACCCCCGACTGCGCAACCTGCTGGTCGGCGAGGGCGACAGCGAAGGCACCACGCTGCACCTCCCGAGCGGCACCCGTCTGCCGGTCTTCGACGCCGCCCGACGCTACGCCGAAACCGGCACCCCCGTGGTCGTGCTGGCCGGCCGCAACTACGGCATGGGATCGTCCCGCGACTGGGCGGCCAAGGGACCCTGGATGCTCGGTGTCCGGGCCGTCCTCGCGGAGAGCTTCGAGCGCATCCACCGCGCCAACCTGTGTGCCATGGGCATCCTGCCGCTGCTCCTGCCCACCGGGCACAGCTGGGCCGACCTCGATCTCTGCGGCCGCGAGGACTTCGCGCTGGACCTGGACCGAGTACGGGAGACCGGTGAGGTGCGGGTCACCGCCGACGCGAGGGAATTCGTAGTGCGCGCCGATGTGCAGTCGGCGGGCGAATGGGACGTCCTGCTGGCCGGAGGCACGCTGCCGTACCTGCTTCGGCAGATGCGCGCGCAGGAGGACACGCCCTCATGACGCACATTCTCGATCAGCTCGGCCTGCGCCCGGCCGCCGACGCCGACGCTCTCGCCGCTGGAGCGAAGACTTTCGTCCCGGTACACGTCGGCACCCGTGATGTTCCCATCGGCGCCCTTCTCGACGCGCTCGACACCGACCCGACGCTGCTGCCACCGCGCACCGGGCACCTGGGCAACTGGGACGACATCGCCGCCGGCAGGTCGGGACCGATGGACTTCAACACCGCCATCTGCGGCGGCGGACACGGCTATCCGCTGATCTACGGCTTCACCCGTACCGAGGCCGACACGGAGGGCGGCGACGCGGCGTACCAGCCCGGTTCGCTCATCGTCGAGGGCAAGCGGCACATCCTCCCGCTGCACACATGGGACGGCACTCGCTTCGTTCGCCGCGACCGCGGCAAGCCCCTCTTCTGCCCCTTGGTGCAAGCCGAGGTGGACGGGCAGCTGGTCCCGCTGGTCGACCTGCACTGGCAGCGGATGCTGGCCCTGCCCGGGTACCGATTCCGGCAGTGGGCTGCCGCACTCGTGGACAACGCCCCGCTCGTCACCGACATGCTCACCCTCCTTCTGGAGCGGGCGGGAGCACAGGGCCGCAACCAGGCGTTCGCCGAACTGGTCAGCCAGTCCGTACGTCTGGACGGTGAGGTAGGCCGCTGCGATCTGCGGCCGGACGGCGCCGGCTACGTCCTCGACGGCCACCGCTATCCCTCGGCACGCTCCCTGGCCGAGGCGACCATGCTCACGGTGCACGCGCTGGTGGAACCGGCGAAGTTCTTCACGCGGCTGCCCGAGCTGCCCCCGGTACTGCCGGTGATGTCGCTCCAGCTCACCAACGTGCTGTTCACGCTGCTCGACACGCACCATCCGGACGCCCCGGCCGGTCCGCCCGAGAGCCCGTTCATCACCCACCTCCACTGGGGTGCCCGGGCCATGGCCGGTTGCCCGCCCCGGCGTGGCGGCTATCTGTCCCGGCGCTCCACGGTGCGGTCCCTGCGCGCCATCACCGACCCGCTGGTCGAGAACTTCGACGCCGCCAACCCGGTGGCCTTCGTGCTGCTGCCCGCCCAGGCCTTTATGCTCTGCCCACCGAGCACGTCGCCGCGCGACGCCGAAGTTCTCGGTGAGCTGTTCCGGCGGCTACGGGCGTCACATCGCGAGTCGGCCTTCGACACGACTCTGACCTGGCTGGACGGAAACCGCGACCAGCTGTCGGAGTACCTGCGGGGACGCTTCCGCAGCGGCAGCGGAGTGCCCGGCGACGACGTCCTGCGCGACCCCGCCGTGCTCATCGAGCCCGAGGGCTTCCGGGCACTGACGTTCCGACAAGCCTGCGGTGCCGTCGCCGCCTTCGAGGAGGCGCTGGGATGAAGCTCGCCCACCGGCAGATCGTCATCGGTCTGAGGCGGCCGTTCGCCAGCAACACCGGCGTCACCACCGAGGTACGCCAGGGCATTGTCGAGATCGACTGGCAGGGTCTGCGCGGCTACGGGACCGCCCGCGGCGCCGACAGGGCCGAACTCGACGCCTGCGCACCGCTGCTCGAGGGAACCACTCCGCACGGATTGCGCCATGCGCTGGACCGGCTCAGCTGGGTGAGCCCCACGACCCGGTCCGCCGTCGATATGGCGCTGCACGACCTGCTCGGCAAGGCCGGCGGGCAGCCGCTGTACCGGCTCCTCGGGCTCGACGGTCTGCCCGTCGCGCCCACCGCGGTCTCCATCGGCGCCGGCACCGACGACGAACTGAGGCAGAAGGCACGCCAGTTGCGGGACTGGCCGATCCTGAAACTGAAGCTCACCCCCGAGGACGACGGAAGCCGGGCCGGAATCCTTCGCTCGGTGTACCACGGCCGCATCCGCGTCGACGGCAACGGCTCATGGACTCCCGACCAGGCCCTGCGCGTTGCGGAGGAGTTGCACCGGCACGGCGTCGAACTGCTGGAGCAGCCCGTGGCCCCCGGCACGCTCGACGACCTCCAGTACGTGCACGAGCGATCCCCGGTGCCCGTCTTCGCCGACGAAGACTGCAACGGACCCGAGGACGTGCTGCTGCTCCGCGGCCGCGTGAGCGGCATTAACATCAAGCTGCTCACATGCGGCGGCCTGGCCCACGCGCAGGAGATGCTCGCCCTCGCCCGGGCCTGCGGCCTGAAGACCATACTCGGCTGCAAGGTCGAGAGCGTCCTCGGCACCACAGCCATGGCGCATCTGGCCGGCCTCGCCGACCACCTCGACCTCGACGGGCCCCTCGGCCTCCTCGACGACCCGTTCACCGGCGTACGAATCACCCGTGGCGCCCTCACTCTGCCCGCGGCGCCCGGCATCGGTGCCGCCCCTGTCCACGCAACCCCGGGAAAGGCCTGACATGCGGCTTCGCTGCGCCGTGCTCGACGACTACCAGAACATCGCTACCACCGTGACCGACTGGGGCCCCGTCCAGGACCGGGTGGAAGTCGTCACCTTCACCAAGCACTTCTCCACCGAGGACGAACTGGCCTCCACACTCGCGGACTTCGACTTCGTCGTGACGCTGAGGGAGCGCATCCCGTTCCCGGCCACCCTGCTCGACCGCCTCCCACGGCTCAAACTGCTCGTCGCCTCGGGCATGCGTAACTCGGTCATCGACTACGCGGCCGCCGAGCGCAACTCGGTCACGGTGTGCGGTACTCGAAGCTCCTCGACCCCACCCGTGGAGTTGACCTGGGCGCTCCTGCTCGGCCTCGCCCGCGGCATCGTCACCGAGAACAACGCCCTGGTCGCGGGGGGCCCCTGGCAGTCCACCGTCGGAGCTGATCTGCACGGCCGCCGTCTCGGCCTGCTCGGCCTGGGAAAGATCGGCAGCCAGGTGGCCCGCGTCGGCCTCGCCTTCGGCATGGATGTGACGGCATGGAGCCAGAACCTCACCGCGGAACGTGCGACCGAGGTCGGCGTGCGACTGGCTCCATCGAAGGAGGAGTTGCTGCGCAGCAGTGACTTCGTCTCGCTCCACCTCGTGCTCGGCGAACGCACCCGCGGCATGATCGGCGCCGCCGAACTGGCGCTGCTCAAGCCGACCGCGTATCTCGTCAACACGTCGCGCTCAGCCCTGGTCGACCAGGGCGCCCTGCTGGCCGCGCTGCACGAGGGCCGGATCGCCGGCGCCGGCGTCGACGTCTTCGACATCGAGCCGCTGCCCGCGGAGCACCCCATGCGCACCGCACCCCGCCTGCTGGCCACCCCGCACCTCGGCTACGTCTCGCAGGACAACTACCGCACCTACTACGGCCAAGCCGTTGAGGACATCCAGGCATACCTGGCCGGTGCGCCGGTACGCCGCCTCGGCTGATTCCGGGGCCCCGGCGCCCGATCACTCTCGTTTGGAGAATACCGGTGAGCAGCCCGCAGCGCCGCAAGATGAAGCTCGGCGCCTTCCTGCCCGCGCCCGGCCACCATGTCGCCGCCTGGCGCCATCCCGAGGCCCGCCCTGACGGAGGCCTCGACTTCGAGTACTACCGCTCACTGGTGCAGACCGCTGAGCGTGGCAAGTTCGACATGGTCTTCCTGTCCGACGGCGCCGGCGTGCGCACCAGGTACAGGAACGCCGACGAGCTCAGCCGGCAGGGCCGCATGGTCCACTTCGAGCCGATCACGCTGCTCTCCGCGCTCGCCGTGCACACCACCCGCATTGGCCTGACGGCGACCTCCTCGACCACCTACAACGAACCCTTCACCGTGGCCCGGCAGTTCGCGTCGCTCGACCACCTCAGTTCGGGTCGGTCCGGCTGGAACGTCGTCACCTCCGCCACCGACGCGGAGGCGCGCAACTACAACCTGGACAAGCAGCCCGAGCACGCGGCCCGCTATCACCGTGCACGCGAGTTCATGGAGGTCGTGACCGGCCTCTGGGACAGCTGGGAGGACGACGCCTTCCTCTACGACAAGGAATCGGGCCGCTTCTTCGACCCACAGAAGTTGCACATCCTGGGCCACGAAGGCGAGCACTTCTCGGTGCGAGGCCCGCTCAACGTGGCCCGCCCGCCGCAGGGCTACCCGGTAGTCGTCCAGGCCGGCTCCTCACCGGACGGTCAGGACTTCGCCGCCCGCTGGGCCGAGGTCGTCTTCACCGTGCAGCAGTCTCTGGACCAGGCACAGGTCTACTACCGCGGTATGAAGAAGCGAATCGCCGACTACGGCCGCGACCCGGACGACGTCAAGATCCTGCCTGGTGTCTTCATCGTCGTGGGCCGCACCCGGGGCGAGGCCGAGGACAGGTACGAGACCCTGCAGTCGCTGGTCGACCCGGTCGTCGGCCTCGGCATGCTCTCGTACCAGCTCGGCATGGTCGATCTCTCCGGTCACCCGCTGGACGGCCCGCTGCCCGTGATCCCCGCGACGGAGGGCAGCACGGGCAAGCAGCAGACGATCTACGAGCAGGCAAGACGGGAGGGTCTCACCATTCGTGAGCTGTACCTGGCCGTGGCCGCCGGCCGTGGCCACCGCTTCTTGCTGGGTACCCCCGAGACGATCGCGGACCAGATGGAGGAGTGGTTCGCGAACGACGCGGCCGACGGCTTCAACATCATGCCGGACTACCATCCCGGCGGCCTCACCGCGATAGTCGACCTGCTGGTGCCTGAGCTGCAGCGTCGCGGACTCTTCCGGACCGAGTACGAGGGCACGACGCTCCGGCAGAACCTGGGCCTGCCGCGGCCAGGGTGCGGGGCAGCCGCCGGGACCGCTCGGTGAGCGTCGACCGGCTCGGTCCCGGCCTCGCGACGGACCGCGCGGTGGCAGCCGGCGGCACGAGGGGGAACGCGGCCGGCGAGACGGTCTCCGACGGCCTCGGCACCGTCGGCGGGACGGAGCTGCGGGGCGTGCTGCGCGCACATGCCACCGGTGTCGCAGTGCTGACCGCCGCCGACCGCGACGGGCCCATGGGGGTGACGCTCACCTCCTTCACCTCGGTCAGTGCCGGGCCGGCTCTGGTCTCCGTCACGCTCGCCGACACATCGACCACCTGGGTTCGGATCAAGGACTGTGACTGGTTCGGCATCCAGATACTCGGAGCGCACCAGGTGGATCTGGCCCGGCGTTTCGCGGGACCGCGCGACCGGTTCGCACCGCCGACCCTCTGGCAGCCCGGCCCGCACGGGGTGCCACTGCTCGACGACTGTCTGAGCTGGTTGCTCTGTTCCCCGTACCGGCAGCTAAGGCTGGGTGACCATCATCTGCTGGTGGGTGCCGTGGAGACCGTGAGGCACGGAGCGCCCGGCGACAGCCTGGTGCATCTGCACGGGGACCTGCGGCCCGTTACCGCTCCCGCTCCATCGAGGACGTGAACCATGCCCAAGACCCTGCTGCTCTCCCGCCAGCCCCTTGCCACCCGTCCGCTGCACGACTGGCTGGAGGGCACCGCGGACGACATCGTCCTGCTCACGACTCCCAAGGCGGTGGCCGGTGCGGAAGACGCCTTGGCCGAACACTTCCCCAGGCACCGCCTGGTGAACGACTACCACGGCTGGTCCACAGAGCAGGCCGCTGAGGAGGCGGCCCGCGCGCACGGGGTCGACCTCGTCGCCAGCACCAGTGAGAGTGATGTGCTGCGGGCGGCCCGGCTGAGGGCCCGCCTCGGGCTACCGGGCCAGGACGTCGCGTCCGCGACCGCGTACCGGGACAAGGTCGTCATGAAGCGGACGGCGCGGGCGGCCGGCATCGGCGTTCCCCCGTTCGCCCCCGTCGAGTGTCCCGCGGACCTGCTGGAGTTCATCGAGGACTGGGGCTTCCCCGTGGTGGTGAAGCCGCGCCTGGGCGCAGGGGCGAAGGGGATGGCGATCCTGCGCGGTCCGGCGGAGGTCACGGCGTTCCTGGATCGCGAACACACCTCCGAGGTCCCGTACCTGCCTGGTCAATGGATGGTCGAAGGTTTCGTCACGGCGGACTTCTTCCACGTCGACGGCATCATGCGGGACGGCCGGATCGTGCACGCGTGGCCTTCCGCGTACCTGGGCAGCCCTGGTCGGCGTGTGCACGACAAAGCCCCTCTCGGGAGCGTGCTGCTGGCCCCCGACGACCCCCGCACGGCGTTGCTGCGGCGCATGACGCAGGACGTCGTCGCGGCCCTTCCCGCCGCTCCCCACCCGCTCGCATTCCACTTGGAGGCGTGGATCCGTCCCGACGGCGAACCGGTGCTCTGCGAGATCGCCAGCCGCGCGGGCGGCGCGCTGATCGGGAAGGCGTACGAGCGCGCCTTCGGTGTCCTGCTGGCGCGCGAGGGCCTGCGCGGGCAGTGCGGCCTGCCGCTGGAGTTGACGGCGCAGCCGACCGCCCCTTCGGCCCCTCTCGGCTGGGCCCTCCTGCCCTACGGCTCAGGCGAGTTCGTACCTCCTTCCGACTCCTGTCCGGTACCCGGGGCGGAGGTCTCGCTGCTCTCCGAAGCCGACAGACGGCGCGGCGGCGTGGGGCCCGTCGAGGATCCGTCGGCCACGGTCTTCGTCGAGGCGGAGTCGGCCGAATCGGTCCGGAAACTGCTGGAGGAGACGATGCGCTGGTGGTGCCGGAACGCCGAGTCGCAGTAGCTGCCCGTCCCCACGACCCGGCAGGCATACGGCTAGCCCTCGGCGATTTCAGCGTCTTCGGCGCCATCTCCTGCACACGTCCACGTCCACATCCTGGGCGCAGGCCGTGACCTCCCGGCCCGCGTCCGCGCCGCTGCACCCGAACGCGTCGCACGCCCGACAGCAGCGGGCCAAGCGGCGGACGACCGACCCGCAGACCCCACAGCATCTCCCAGACCGCGTGTGCCCGCACCCGATGCGGGACGCGCTCGCGATCGCTGCCACCCTTTGGAGCTCCGATGCCCTTCCAAACGCTGACTTCCCTGCGCGGCCCGGTGCGCATTCCCACATCCAAGCCCCATACGCAGCGCGCCCTGCTCATGGCCGCGCTTGCCGACGGCACGTCGACGATCCGCAGGCCGAACGTCTGCTCGGAGTCGATCCTGTTGCGGGAAGCCGTCACATCACTCGGCGCCCGGATCACCGACCAGGACGGTGATCTCGTCGTGCAGGGCGTGTCGGGCAAGCCCCGCAGACCGAAGTCGGTCCTGCACGCCGCGGGGTCCGGCTTCGCCCTGCGCCACCTGTTGCCGATCGCCGCTCTCGCGGAAGCACCGTGCGTGCTGACCGGTGACCGCAGACTCGCCGGCCGGCCGATCCGGCCGCTCCTGGAGGCACTCGCGGCGCTGGGCGGTCGAGCCGAGTCCGCCGGCCCTGAGCTCGTCCTGCCCCTCGTCACCTGGAGCCATGGCATCACCGGCGGCTGGGTGGAGGTTCCGGCGGCCGAGACCTCGCAGTTCGTGAGTGCGCTGATGCTCGCCGCGCCGTACGCCGCCGACGCCGTCAGCCTCCACCTGCCGGGGAAGATCGTCAGCCATCACTACATCCGCATGACCGTCGAGATGATGACTCGCTTCGGCGCCGGCGTGCGCGCAACCGAAGACCTGCAAACGATCGACATCCAGCCAGGGGGCTACCAGGCACGAGACACCCTGATCGGGCCGGACGTCACCTCGCTGTTCTATTTCATCGCTGCCGCAGTCATCGTCGACACGGACATTCTCGTCGAGGACGTCGTGCTCGGCCAGGACGCGTTCCTCGACTCGGTGGTGGAACTGGGCCGGAGCCTCGGGGTGCTGCTCGAGCAGAAGGGGAGCGCGCTGCGCATAGCCTCGGGCGCGCCGCCGTCCGAGCAGGTGGTGATCGATGCCTCCGACATCCCCACCCTGGTGCCTGCGTTGGCTGCGGCCGCGTCCAGCCTGCCTCACGGAATGCTGGTGCGAAACGCCCGCCACCTGCAGCACCACAAGACGAGTCGGCTGGAGATCGTCATCGCGGAACTGGCCAGGACGGGTCGCGTGCTGCGGCCGCTTCACCGGGACGGCGAGCTCGACGGTTTCGAGACCGACCGAGTGGAGTCGGCCACAGCGGTTGAGGTCGACAGCCATGGCGATCACCGCAACTTCATGGCGCTGTGCCTGGCGTCGATGGCTGTCGACACCCCTGTCCACGTCCTGGGCGCGGAGACCCTGAGCACCTCGTTCGCCGACTTCGAGGACCGCTTCCGGGCGTTGGCCGGCACGCTCGCCCACGCCTGACCCGATTCGAAAGGAACACAGTGACCACACCATCGCTCATCCGCATCGCCCCGGGGTCCCCGCTGACTGGCGACGTCACACCGCCCGGTGCCAAGAGCGGCACCGTACGGGCTCTGCTCTGCGGCACCCTGGCATCCGGAACCACCACCATCGCCAACGCCGGATCCGGTGACAACATCCGTGCCATGGCCGCGGCTTGCCGGCTTCTCGGCGCCAGGGTCGAGGAGGTCGACGCGCGGACCTGGCGTGTGCACGGTGTCGACCACCAGCTGCCCGAGCGTGCCGAACTCGACGCGGGCAACTCCGGGATCGTGCTGCGTCTCCTCACCGCCATCGGCGCGACCATGGAGCATTGCTCGGTAGGCACCCGCGTCCTCGACTCCCTGGGTCGTCGGGGCAACCACGAAATCATCCACGCGCTCCGCGCGTTCGGCGCCGATGCCTCAGGACGCGGCACCGAGGCACGCCCGCCGCTGATCGTCGGACGCGGCAAGGGACTGCGCGGTGGAACGATCCCGGTGTCCGGACGGCGCAGCTCCCAGTTCCTGTCCGGTCTGCTCTTCCTGGCTCCTCTGGTCGGCGAGGACGTGCACCTCGAGGTGTCCGACGAGCTGAGTTCGACCCCCATGGTGGCCACCACCATCGACGCGCTGTCCCGAGCGGACGTGAAGGTGGAGGTCGCTCCCGACTGGCAGTCGTACCGGATCGCGAGCGGGCAGCGCTACCGCCCGTCCCACCACCCCGTCGCCAGCGACGCCTCCAGCGTCGCCGGCATCCTGGCCGCTGCGGCGGCCGTGCCCGGATCACGGACCCGGGTCAGCGGCTTCCAGGGCAACGATCTCGGTACCGCGGCCATGATCGAGACCCTCGGCACGATGGGTGTGCGGATCGACCGGGACGGCGAGGACCTGGTCTGCCACGGTGCCGACGAAGTGCTGCCGATCGAGATGGACGGTTCGGCGTGCCCGGACAGCATCCTTCCTATGGCCGCACTCGCCTGCTTCGCCGACGGGACGAGTGTCTTCTCCAACGTGGAGACGCTTCGTTTCAAGGAATGCGACCGGATCACCGACTTCTGCCACGAACTCGCCGCGGCCGGCGTCAAGGTCGAGGAGCGACGTGACGCGATCATCATTCATGGAAACGGGACGGTGTCCGGCGGCACCGAGGTCTTCGGCCACCACGACCACAGCGTGATCATGGCCATGGCCGTGGTGGCGCTCCGCAGCCGTGAGGGACTCGCTGTCCGTGGCTGGGACTCCGTCGCGCAGACCTACCGTGGATTCTTCGACGACCTGCGCGCGCTGGGCGCCTCGGTCGAAGAACAGGCGTGACTCCGGCATCGCCGCTGCGACGGTCCGCGCCTGACTCCGCTTCCGGGAAAAGGGGAAGCTGAAAGGGCCTGGCACCGGATCCCGAGTGGTCCCAGGCGGAAGCCGGAGACGCGGAAGCGCGGAAGGCTGCGTCTGGAGCCAGTGGTCGTCGTCGCGGGCGAGGAGCCGGCGGAACACGGGAGAGCCGCCGGCCTGCTCGACCGACGGTCGCCGACGGTGTCCCGCTGTGTGGTGCAGGGATAAGCGCGGACGAAAGCGCGGGTTCCGCTCCCTCACGTGCGCCGTCGGCCGGTGTCCGCGCCCTGCCGAAACGGCGGACCACCGTGCACCCTCTGCCGGGACCGGGCAGACCCGGCAGGGTGCACGGTGGCCCTGTCCCCGTCCCTGTCCACGTCGGCCGCCTGCTCGGCGTCACAGCGTTCGTCGGACGGTCCGGAACCCGGCTCGACCCCTGGCCTCGAAGGTCCCGCAGACCGGGGCGGGCCCTGCGGGGTCAGACCTGTGTCCGGACAGCGCGAGACTCCTCACACGGCAGCCCGATCCTCCCGAGCACCGACTCGACCCGCTCGGTCTGCCGCCGAATGAAGACGCCGAATTCGTCACCGGCCAGAAACGTGTCGTGCCAGCCATTGCGTCTCAGCGCGGCTCTCCACTGCCGCGAACGGTGCATCTCGGTGTAGACGTCGACCAGTTCCTGCCTTTCGGCGTCGCTGATCCCCGGAGGCGCCACCACGCCGCGCCAGTTCCGGACCTCGACGTCGACACCCGCTTCCCTCAGGGTCGGCGCATCCACACCCTCGAGCCGTTCCGGACCGGTCACCGCCAGGACCCGCAGTCGGCCGGCCCGGACCTGGTCGATGTGCTCGCTGACGCCGGACATACCGAAGGTGACCTTCGCGCCGAGCACCGACGCGAGCAAGGGGCCGCCACCGTCGAACGGCGCGTACTCGACCCTCCTCGGCTCAAGGCCGACGGCCTGGGCCATGAGCATGGACGCGAGGTGGTCCGGGCCGCCCGGGGAGGAACCGCCGCCGACCACGATGTCGTCCGGTGCGGCCTTCCAGTCCTCGATCAGCTGGCCGAGCTCCGTGTACGGGGAGTCGTCGGGGACCACGATGATGTCGGGTTCCTCCAGCAGGAGGGCGATCGGAGTCGTGTCGGCCAGCGTGACCCGCGAGGAGTGGGCGCAGACGCTGCCGACGACTCCCTGGCCCATCTGCATGGCGAGCTTGCCGTTGCCCTTCTCCGCGACCAGCCGGCCGAGACCGACCGTGCCACCGGCGCCCGGGAGGTTGAACACCTCGACCGAATGTCCGGCATCCCGCATCGCGGCCACAGACGTACGCGCCGTGACGTCGTATCCGCCACCGGGGTTGTTCGGCACCATGATGCGCAGCCCGGTCGCCGCGCCCTCCGAGTCTCCCGTGCCATCGGCGCCCCATGTACCCAGCGCTGCGACCGCAGCCAGCGTGGCTGCCATGGCGAGCAGCTTCGATCGGAACGCGGGACCGCGGCGCGCTCTTGGCGGAGCCGTCACCCTGCGCTCCTGTCCCCCTGAAGTCACTTTTTGATGTTGCGGCACCGCATCTCCCCCTGTTCTCTATTGCATCAGCAGGGTACGTGCCCGCTGGTTCTTGACCGCGGGAGTTATTCCACATGTACGTCGCACTGCGGCCGGGCGGGCGACAAGGGGGGAAGAGGTGTGTGGAACGTGGGCGGGAAGGTGTCTTTGGCACGTCAACTCCTGGTGTTCCAGCTGCTGATCGTGCTGGCCGTGCTGACTGCCGTCGTCGTGATCTGCCTGGAACAGGCCGATCGGACGATCCGTGCTGCCGAGTCCCGCCGGATGCTGGGCATCGCCGAGGACGTGGCGGCAGACCCGAGTGTGGGAGAACTGCTCGCCGACCCGGGACAGCATGCGAGCCTGGCTCCCCTGGCAGCCAGGGCGCAGATGCTGTCGGGGGCGAACGCGGTGGCCATCGCCAAGGCGGACGGCAGGGTGCTCGCTTCCTCGGACCCGGATCGCATCGGCAGGCAGATACGCCTCGGACGGTCAACCGTGACCGAGGGACACGCCTGGGTCGGGCGCATCGACGACTCGGTCGTCGCGCAGGTCCCGGTGATCTCGGCGCGGACCCAGCGCGTCAGCGGGTACGTTGCTGTGGAGCAGGCTCCGCCCAGCGTCCCGCAGATCCTGGCCGGCGCCTTCCCGGAACTGCCGGTCCTGATCGGCATCGCCAGCGTGCTCGGTGTCACGGGATCCATGTGCCTGGCGTGGTGGGTGAAGAAGCATACCCTCGGGCTCGAACCCGCCGAGATCACCGGATGCGTCGAGTACCAGCGAGCCATGCTGCACGGAATACGGGAGGGCGTCCTGGGCCTCGACCAGCAGCATGAGATCACCATGATCAACGAAACGGCCAGGGCACTGCTGACACTGCCCGAGAGCGTGATCGGCCGCTCGGTGCACACCCTCGGCCTGAACGAGCGTCTGGTCGAGGTGCTGACCGGGACGACCACCGGGTGCGACCAGATCGCCCTGCGCGGCAACAGGGTGCTGGTCCTGAACCGGATACCGATCACCCGCGGCGTACGGGAACTGGGAGCGGTCGTCACCCTGCACGACCGCACCGAAGTGGCGCGACTGAAGGATCAGCTCGACGTCAGCCAGACCACCACCGACGCCCTGCGCACTCAGGCACACGAGTTCGGCAATCGGCTGCACACCATTGCCGGGCTGATAAGACTCGGCGAGTACGACGAGGTCTGCCGCTACGTCAACAGGGTGTCCGCGAGTCGCGCACAGTGGCAGGCCGAGGTGACCGCGAAGATCGCCGATGCCACAGTGTCCGCGCTGCTCCTCGCGAAGTACAGCCTCGCGGCGGAACACGCCGTCGATCTGCGACTGTCCGAGGCGTGCTGCCTGGGGCCCGTCGACGGCCACATGGCCGCCGACCTGGTGACAGTCCTCGGCAACCTGGTGGACAACGCCTTGGACGCGCTGCGCGGGCACAACACAAACGGGGCGGGCTGGATCGAGGTCGACCTGACCGAGGTGGACGGGGCCGCGCGTGTCGTGGTGAGTGACTCCGGGCCCGGACTCGCACCCGAGATCGCCGAGGAGGTGTTCCGGTACGGATTCACGACCAAGGCCGCGGAACAGGGTAGGCAGCGTGGGCTGGGTCTCGCCATCACTTTGCAGACATGCGTCCGTCGTGGCGGCACGGTCGAGGTGCACAACGCGGACGGCGCCGTGTTCACCGCGATGCTGCCGATGAGCCCCGAGCTTGCCGATTGTCCTCGCTGAGCTCCGAACTTCCTGATCGATGCGAGGCGTGCGGCCGTCCTGCCGGCGGCACGGCGCTGTGCCCGGTGCTCGCGGGCGAGCAGAACGCCTCGTTCTTGCGAAAATGGTATTAACGGGTTCAGTGCTCAGAACCGCCTCCCCGCCAGACGTCGTTACTAGCGTCGTCCGAGTCCAGCCACCAATGAGTGCGGAGCGACATGACAGCACCGGACCCGCGCCTGGGTGCCGGCTTCTTCCACCACCCCCACGTCATGCCCGGCCGCATCCTCTGACCACCGGCCGCCGCGACCACACCTACGACGAGGCCACACCTACGACGAGGCCACCATCACCGCACGCCGGTGGGCCGTCCCGCTTGGAGGACGCGCCGGTGCCGGACGCGACGGACCTCGCCGAAGGTTCGAGAACCGCAGTACTGCGCCATTCGCAACCTAACGCCAGCTTTCCTCGAGACTGTTCGACCGACAGTGCCTGTCGAGCAGAAGTGATTCTGAGGCCGTGTGAGGAGTCAGAGCAATGACTTTGGTTTGTCTGGGTTACCGGGGCGGCTTTGTGGCGGCCGCCCGTAAACGAGATGTCCCGCTGCATTTCGTGGTCGACAAGGTGAGGCCGGAATTGGCCGGGAATCAGTTCACACTGGTCAGCGACCTGGGCGATGCTCAGCAGGTGCTCAGGGCTGTCCGGGAGGCCGTACCCAAGTCCGACGGGGCAGTTACCGGGAACGAGCGCGCCGTGTTCTCGGCCAATGTGCTGCGCCTGGCTTTCGGCCTTCCCGCGGCATCCGACTTCGAGGCGGTCATACGGTTCCGTGACAAGCGGGTGCAGAAATCCCTGCTCGGGGCGGAGGTGAGGCGTGCCATGTGCCGCTATGTGTCGAGTGATGACACTTATGCCACGCTGTGCAGCGATCTGGGGGCGAGATTCGTCCTGAAGCCGGCGGACGGCTACGGCGCGAGAGCGACCATGCCGATCAGCTCGCCCGCGGAACTCGAGGACTACCGGCGGAACAATCCGACGAGCGGTGACGTCGACCTGGTGGGCGAGTCGTACGTTCAGGGCGAGGAGTTCCACGTCGACGGCGTTTGGATGCGCGGATCGGCAACCTGGATGACCGTCTCGCGCTACACCACGTCAAATCTGAGCTGGCTGGAAGGCTACGCTCCCGGCAGCGCGCCGCTCGCGGGGCAGCAATCGCCGCTCGACGACGCGGCGCGGGCCATGACGCTGCGTGTGATGTCCGACCTGGCGGCACCCGACTGTGTCTTCCACCTTGAGGGCTATGTGAGCGAGGACGGCACCGTGACCTTCGGTGAAGTCGGCTCACGACCCGGTGGCCCTCTGATTCCGGAGACGCTGGAGCGCACCTACGGTATCGACCTCTACGGTGCGGCCATCGATATCGCGCTCGGGCGCGAACCGGCCGTGCCGCCGAGCGAGCGCGTCGCGTCGCCTGTCTACGGCTGCGCTCTCCTCACACGTCACCCCGAGGACGCCGTCACCGAGAGCGACCTGCGAGCACGGTTCGGTCTGGACGAGTGCCACTACCCGCCCCCGGACAAGGGACGGAGGAAGGTGTACGGCCATTGGGGACACGCCTATGTCCGCGGTGCCGACCACGCCTCGGTGGTGGCGTCGATGCGAGCCGTCGCCGCCTACGCCGGAGGCCATGAATGACGACTCGAGCCATGACGTGCGACCACTGGTGATCAGGCAGGAATTCGCTGTCCGGTCTGCGGGTCCCGCTGGATGACGGGATGCGGCGGGTCGAGGAGGTCACGCCGCTCGACGGTCGCACCGGCGCCGCCGCCGGCCGGCGGTCGAAGTGGAGCAGCCGCGCACGGGCGCGACTTCGCCGCCGGCGGCACCAGGCAGCGCATCAGCACGGCAGTTCACGAGCATGGCCTGACGGTCGGCCTCGCAGGGGCGAAGCCGCCTTCTTGTGCGCGAGTCCAATCAGTGAGATTCTTCCCCCCGATCTTGATGAACGCCCAAGACCTGGGGTGAACGGACCGATCTGACAGCAATGAGGCCGAAGTTACTCATCGTGACCCGCAATGCAACGGCAGTTGTCCTGAGCCCGCAAGCCGCGCTGCAGGACGCCCCGGGAGTTCAGCACTTCGCTGACGCCGATATCCTGCTGCAGGTCCTGCGCGGCATGCCGGACAATCGGCAGAATCAGGGGAAATCACCTCGGCGCGCAGATCGTCGGTCCAAGCCCGGTGCCGCCTCGGGCGGGTACACCGCCCGCCGAGGTCGGTGGAATCATGAAGAGGGCCGTCGGCCGCCCGGTGCGCGGCCACATCGTCGGGAAGCGTCTCTTCGCATCGGACCGCGGGGTGAAGCTACGAGGCGGCAGTCGCAATTTTCGCTCGGGACGGCGGCGCCGCATGCGCCGTCGCGGATGGGGGCCGTCTCCGAGCGCTTTCGAACTCGGCCGGTCAGAGGAGCGCTGGGCCGGCGCATGCAGTGTCAGGTGGCTTTGGGGGGGCCCAATGATCGATTTACTTGTTGTGGACGACGACTTCTACGTGGCGAAGATCAATGCCCATTACGCATCGCAAGTCACCGGCTTCCGTGTCGCCGGCATCGCGCACAGCGCCGGCCCGGCTCTGGCGGCCGTCGAGCGTGGTGGCATCGACCTGATCCTTCTTGACCAGCATCTGCCGCACGAGAGCGGGCTGTCATTCACCCGGAGACTCCGGCACCTGGGGCATGACATCGACGTCATCATGATCACGGCGGACCGTCGTCCCGAACTGGTGCGTGAGGCCCTCCGGGCCGGCATCCTGCACTACCTTGTCAAGCCCTTCACCTCCGACGCCCTGAGCAACAAGCTGAAGGCGTACGCCCAGTTGCGCGGCACCCTTGGCGAAACCAGGGAGATGGACCAGGCCAGTATCGACCTGACCCTGGGCGCGCTGCGCACCCCGGAAGCCGAGCACGTCGCGCCCAAGGGCTATTCGGCACGCACCGCCGACCTGGTTTCGCGCACTGTCGCGGAGCAGGGCCCTGGCCGGCAGGTGTCCGCTCAAGAGGTGTCCGAGCTGGCGCGGATCAGCAGGTCCACCGCTCAGCGGTACCTCAAGTTCCTCGCCGAGAGCGGCAAGTTACAGTTGACCCTCCGGTACGGCGACAGCGGGCGGCCCGAGCACCTGTACTCGGGTGTCTGATGGAGGCGTACGACAGCGGTCTTCACGCCTGGCTCCGGCAGTACGTCGTGGCAACGGAGCGGCTGCCGCTCTTCTCCTTCCTCGTCGGGCTGCTCACCGCCTTCGTCGGCATCCGGATCAGCGTTCGGCTCATCCGTGCGAAGACCCGGTGGTGGCCCGGAAACGTGCGGTGGGGTGGGCTCCACATCCACCATGCGGTCTTCGGCGTGGTCCTCATGGTGGTCGCGGGCATCGCCGGACTCGCGACGCCGGACGAGGCGGCAGGCCGGCGCATCGTCGCCGCATTGGTGTTCGGGATCGGCACCGGGCTCGTCCTGGATGAGTTCGCCCTGATCCTGTACCTGGAGGACGTGTACTGGACCGAGCGCGGCCGCACCTCCATCGACGCGATCTTCGCCGCTGTGGCCCTGAGCGCCATGGTGCTCATGGGGCTGCACCCGCTCGGCCTTGCCGACTGGGGGCCCGTTGGCGCAGAGGTGAACGGCGCGTGCTTCGTCGTCGTAGTGGTCGGCTCGCTCCTTCTCGCCGTGGTCACTCTGCTCAAGGGCAAGACCTGGACCGGACTGGTCGGGGTCTTCTGCCCGCCGCTGCTGGTCGTCGGCGCGCTGCGGCTCAGCCGGCCCCAGGCGCCCTGGGCGCGCTGGTGGTACAGCTCCCGGCGCCCGGACAAGCAGGAACGCGCGGACGTGCGGGAACGAAGGCTTCGGGTGCCGTTGATGGCCGCCAAGGTACGCGTGCAGGAGCTGTTCGCCGGACGGCACGACCTGCCGGACACCCGCGAGAAGCCGGCGCGAAGCGCTGTGCCCTGCTCGGCCTGCCCACACAGGGTTGCCCGCCCCCGTGGCCCGGCCGAGGTGTCCGCCGGCGGCACGGCACTTGGATTTGCGAGAGAAACACGTTTTCCGCAGTGAAGTCGATTTACGCCCACAACGGAGGCACGCTCCCGACCGTGACCTAGCCTCACGACAGGCCTCGGTGATGAGACAGGAAACCAATCGGTGCTGACACGTATTCTCCCTCCGCCCGGCCCCGCACGGATGCTCATCTTCATCACCATGGTGATGAGCCTGGGGCAGGGACTGTGGATAGCCATCAACGCGATCTACGCGGTGACGGTGATCCGCCTCACGCCGGGTCAACTCGGCGTTAGCCTGGGCATTACGGCCGCTCTCGTTCTCATATCCAGCGTCCCGCTCGGTCATCTGGTCGACCGGGCGGGGCCGCGCACGATTCAGTTGTGGTCGTTCCTGTCGCTGGCCCCGCTGACCGGGGTGCTGCTGTTCGTGCAGGGCTTCTGGTCGTACCTGCTTGTCACATCCGTCCAAGGGCTCGCCTACCGTGCGGGAAACAACGCCAGGAAGGCGATGATCGCGGCCCGTGTACCCGCGGGCGACCGGGCCCGGATCAGGGCCGTCATCCGGGCCGCCCTCAACGTGGCCCTGGCAGTCGGCGCGTGTCTCGCCGGCCTGACCCTCGCCTGGGGTGAACGCGTCGGCTACCAGAGCGCCATCCTCCTCACCGCGCTGTGCTTCCTCGTCACCGGTCTGCTCACGTTGAAGGAGGCGCCGGTGCCGCCGGTGCCCGCGGCGGCCGGTGCGGCCTTCGCCGTGTTCCGCGACGTGCCGTTCCTGCTGTTCACCGCCGTGGACGGCCTGTTGAGCACGCATGGCCTGTTGCTCGACATCGTGCTACCGCTCTGGATCATCCATCACACGGATGCCCCGCGGTGGATGAGTGCGGTGCTCCTGCTCATCAACACCGCTTTCGTGGTGGCCTTCCAGGTCAGGGCAGCCCGAGGCACCGACGACCTCAAGTCCGCCTCCTGGGCGAGCCTCCAGGGCGGGGGATGTGTGGCCGCCGCCTGTCTGCTGTTCGCCATGACCGGCGGGGCCGGACTGTTCATGGCCTGCGTCCTGCTGACCGTGGGCGCCCTGATACACGCGCTGGGCGAGATCCGGCACGCGGCGGGCAGTTGGACCATCACGTACGACCTGGCGCCCGACCACGCCCAGGGCCAGTACCAAGGCGCCTACAAGATGGGCGTCGATATCGGCAAGATGTTCGCGCCCGCCCTGTTCGCCTGGCTGGTCATCGGTCACGGCGCGACCGGCTGGATAGTCCTGGCCGTCTCGTACGCCGTGCTGGGCGCGGCTGTGCCGGCGGTCGTCGCCCGCGGAGCGCGCAGCCGAGCCACCGCCAAGGCAGCGGCCGGCGGGGTGACGTCCGGTCGACCGTCCGTATGTGACCTCCCACCACCACCCCATCATCGCAGCGAGGTTCAACCATGACCTGCACCATCGCACCCCGGAGCGTCAACCTCCAAGGCGTTTGCCTGGTCGACGAGAAACACGGATGGGCCGTCGGTGACGGAGGGATGGTCCTCGCGACCGACGACGGGGGCCTGAGCTGGCGATCCCAGTGCGGCACCGACAAGGATCTCCGCGCGGTCTGCTTCGCCGATACCCAACGCGGCTGGATAGCAGGCCGGGACGGTGTCATCCTGCACACCGTCGACGGTGGCCGGAACTGGGAACCCCGCGAGACGGGCACCGACCGGAACCTGTACGGCATCTCCTTCGATTCCGCCGGCCGCACCGGCTGGGCCGTCGGCGACAGCGGCACCATCCTCGCTTCCTTCGACGGCGGACTGAGCTGGCAGACGCAGAAGTCCGACGAGACCCACTTCACCCGCTGCTTCACGCTGGACGCCAGGACTGCCTGGGTCATCGGCAAACGCGGCGCCATCCACGCCACCACCGACGCGGGCGCGACCTGGGTCCTCCAGCCAAGCGGCGTCGACGTGGACCTGCGCGGCATCTACGCGGTCTCTCCGGAACTGTGCTGGGCCGCCGGCCGCATGGGCACGGTCCTGCGGTCCGAGGACGGGGGAACCACCTGGACCAAGGTGGACAGCGAAACCGGCCTCGATCTGTACGGCCTGTGGGCGGCGCCCGACGGCCGCGAGGTGAGGGCGTCGGGTGATGACGGCGTCATCGTCGCCTCGCACGACGGTGGTCGCACCTGGCGCCGGCAGTCCAGTGGCACGGTCAAGGACGTCGTTTCGCTGGCGTTCACCCAGGACACCCGCCACGGCTGGATGGTCGGCGACTGCGGTCTCATCCTTGCTACCACGGACGGCGGCGATACCTGGACCCCGCAGCTCAGCGGCATCCACCAGGACCTGGTCGGTCTGTGCGGCACGGGCTCCGGCCGCTGGGCGGTCGGCCGGGAAGGCCTCCTCGCGGTCACCAGGGACGGCGGTGTCTCATGGCAGTTGGGCGACACCGGTACCGGTGCACAGCTGTGGGACGTCAGCTTCCCCGCCGAGGGGCGGCGCGGCTGGGCAGTCGGCGACGCGGGCCTGGTCCTGATCACCGAGGACGGCGGTGACTCCTGGCGCAGCCAGGACACCCCCACGGAAGCCCCGCTGCTGAGTGTCCACTTCGAGGCCGAACGCGGTTGGGCGGTCGGCGCGGCCGGCACGGTCATGGCCACAGACGATGCGGGCAGCACCTGGCGACTGATGGACAAGGCCACCGAGCTACCGCTGCTGGCAGTTCACTTCGCACCGGGCGGTACTCACGGCTGGGCCGTCGGCCTCGCGGGCACGATCCTCGCGACCGACGACGCCGGCGTCACCTGGCAGATGCAGGATGCCGCAACCCGGAACACCTTGACACACGTCCACGCCTGCGGCAGGACGGCACAGATCGTCGGCCGCAACGGCACCATACTGACCACGAAGGACGGCGGCGTCACCTGGGAGCCGCGCGTCACCGGTACCGAGGCCAGCCTCTGGGGCGTCACGTGCACCTCCTCCGGCGAGCGGGGCTGGGCGGTCGGCGACGGCGGGACGGTACTCGCGACCGCGGACGGCGGCGGCACCTGGTCGCTCCAGGAGAGCGGTGTCGTCGACAACCTGAAGGCCGTGTGGGCACAGCCGGACGGTGCACGGGTCTACGCGGTCGGCGACGGCGGCGTTGTGATCGCCACCGAGGACCACGGCGCAACGTGGTCCTCGCACATCGCCGCCACGGGCCGGAACCTGTACGGCGTCCACATCTTCCCCGGCGGGCAGGACGGTTGGGTGGTGGGCGACGGCGGCACGGTACTGGCCACCCGTGCCGGCCGTCGCTGGACGCCGCAGCCCAGTGGCACGACCGCGAACCTCTACTCCCTGTCACCGGTCGACCACACCACCGCCTGGGCCGTCGGCCGGGGCGGCACCGTCCTGGTCACACGAGACGCCGGAGCCTCCTGGCAGCGGCAGCCCAGCGGCACCATCAAGGACCTGCTCGAAGTCCACGTGCGCCCCGACGCCCGCACCGGCTGGGCCGTCGGCAGCCGCGGCACCATCCTTGGCACCCGGGACGGCGGCACCACGTGGCAGTCCCAGCCCGGTCCGCACACCGGTTGCGCACTGTGGGCGTTGGACTTCGCCGACGACCGAACGGGCTGGGCCGTCGGCACCGGCGGCACGGTCTTCGCCACCCGGGACGGCGGCACCACCTGGCAGTCCCAGGACAGCGGCGGCGAGGACGATCTCATCGATGTCCACGCCGTCGACACCGCCACGGCCTGGGCCGTCGGACACCGCGGTACCGTGCTGCACACCAGGGACGGGGGCCGCACCTGGGAGCGCCGCCTGAGCCCCACCCGGCAGAACTTCACCGCCGTGCACTTCTCGCCCGACGGCCGGACCGGACATGTAGTCGGCCGCAGTGACACCGTCATGACCACGGCCGACGGCGGCACGACCTGGCAGGCCGGCTCCACAGGCACGGGAATGTCGCTTTGGAACGTGCGCGTCCTCTCGAACCGCGAGTCCTGGATCGTCGGCGACGAGGGCACCGTTCTGTCGAGTGCAGACGGCGGCGCCTCCTGGGATCGACACTTCTACAGCCCTGAGAAGGACACGGCAGCCCACTGGTGACCGGCCCACCCCGGAACCCCGGACCCTCGACACCCCTACAGAGGAAGCGATGAACAACACCTTCAAGGACATCCCTCCCACGACGCTCGCCGACCTGCTGGGCCGGAAGCAGGTGATGGACACCGGCATACGGCCGTTGTGGGACTCGCCGCGTGTCGCGGGACCCGCGTACACGGTGCGGTGCGAACCCGGCGACAACCTGATGCTGCACGCCGCGATCTACCGCGCGGAGCCAGGCTCGGTCATCGTCGTGGAATCGGGCGACGTCGATTACGCGCTGGCGGGCGGCAACGTGTGCGCGGTCGCGCAGCGCCGCGGCGTCGCGGCGTTCGTCGTTGACGGTGTCATACGCGACCTCGGCGAGGTGCGCGAGGCGGGCTTCCCGGTCTTCTCCCGCGGTGTCATCCCGATCCCGGGCACCAAGAAGAAGCTGGGCGCGCTCGGTGCGCCGGCTCGTGCGGGCGGTGTGCTGGTGCACCCTGGAGACATCGTGGTCGCCGACGAGGAGGGCATCGTCGTCACCCCCGCCGCCCGCCAGGAGGAGATCCTCGCGGCCGCTCGGGCGAAGCTCGCCAAGGAGGCCGAGCAGTCCCTCGACGCGTGGGAGGCGGACCACCGCGCCCGCATCGAGAAGGCGTTGCGCGACCAGGGCTTCGCCGACTGACGGAATCCCCTCGTGCACGGACCCCTCCGGCCGAGAGCTTTCGGCGGCGCCCCCGGGACGGCATCCCCGGTGGGCGCCGCTGTCGTCCGCCGGGTCACGAACCCGGCCGTCGGCCCGACGTAAGGTCCGGCGTACCGGTCACTGAGTACGGACATTTCAGCCGTAACAAACTCAGCTGGAGGCCGCCGCAATCCTGCACGATGTCGGCTACGCGCCTCGCCTGGCTGTCACGGGCTTCCGGCGGCAGGGCGGGACCCGGAGCCCACGGCCGCGGTGATCGACTCGCAGTCGGTGAAGGCGGACGCCGTGGTCGGCGCCTCCAGCCGGGGCTACGACGGCGGGAAGAAAATCAACGGCCGTTATCTTGAGCTAGTGCCGTGTCAGGCAACGTTTGCCCTGTAACCGCCTGGGGTGTCAGTTGGTGCTGAGTGGTGCGCTCTCCTCAGCGTCGAGCTGGTGGTCCGCCCAGACGTAGCTTTCGGGAAGCAGGTCGGTGACGGGCACCGTTCGGAGGCCGTCGTTTGTCCCGACGATGACCTTGAGGGCTGGGAAGTAGTCAAGAAGGACCTGGCGGCAGCGGCCACATGGGGGCACGACGCCTCGGTCGCGGTCGCCCACGGCGACGATGGTGTCCAGGTCATAGGCGCCTTGGGCGGCAGCAGTGCCGATGAGTACCAGCTCCGCGCAGGGGCCTCCGGTGAAGTGATAGGCGTTCACCGCAGTGACGATCTGGCCGTCCCGGGCTCGGGCCGCAGCCGCCATGGTGTGGTTATCGCCCCGGCACCGTGTGGCCGCGACGTCTGCCGCTGCGCGTATCAGTTCGTGGTCGATACGGTCGGTCTGTGTGGTCATCTTCTCTGCCTTCATGCGGTGTCAGGCGACGTTGGCCCTGTTCACGACGGCGCGCAGGCGCCGGTCGTCGGCGTGGCGGTTTCGCCAGATGATGTAGCGGCGGATCATGCTGCCCTGTTCCTTGTGGCTGGCGTGGTCGTTGCCGTCGAGGGTGAAGTAGCGCAGGGCGGTGAACTGAGCCTCGATGCGGTTGAGCCAGGAGCTGTTGGTCGGGGTGTAGGCGATCTCGACGTTGTTCGCAGCTGCCCAGGTGCCGACCCGCTGGCACCTCTTCGTGATCAGGTGTGGGGAGAAGTTGTCACAGACGATCGCGATACGGACCTCGGGCGGGTAGAGGGTTCGCAGGTAGCGGCAGAACTTTAAAAACTGAGTCCGCCTCTTGATGGGCTTGATGTGGCCGTAGAGCTTGTCCTTGGCCAGGTCCAGAGCGGCGAACAGATGGCGTACTCCTCCGTAGCGGTTGTAGGTGGCCCGCCGTCTGCGGCGGGGGTCGCGGTCGGGGTCCTTGTGCTTGCCCCCGCGTTCCGCCCACTGCCGGCCTGGGTGGGGCATCAGGTTAAGCGGCCCGAACTCGTCCACGCAGAAGACGACTTCGGGCTCGCCCTCTTCAGGTATGACCTCGCCGTCGGCGATCGCGTAGAGGTGTTCGACGCGGGCCTTCTTGGCCGCGTAGTCAGGGTCGCGGGAAGTCTTCCAGGTCTTCAGGCGTTGAAAGGAGACACCTTCCTCGCGGAGCAGGAGATGGTGTCCCGTGGAGTGGTGTAACGGATCTTGGCGGGGAAGTGCGCCGTTTCCGTGCCCTCGCGTGCATCGACTGCCGGTGAATGCTCCCTGA
>NZ_JBVHTA010000046.1:0-63930 GCF_055566095.1 Streptomyces sp. NPDC027962 | reverse complement strand
CCCGCAACTCTGCGGCCTGTTCCACGGAGAGCTCCATGTCGGTAACAACGAGATACGCGAGATCAAGTAACGCCTACAGGATCACGAGACACTAGAAGTGGCGCAAAGGCACGCCTTCGCGTACGCACTGCTCGCGGATCCGTTCACCGGCGCTCCTGAACGCCTGCAGGTCACCCGTCGGTACGGCGCGTACGAGATCCTGAATCGCCTTTGCCAGCGCGGCGTTTCCCCCCTCGGCGGCGAGTCGTACGGCCTCGAAGAGGCTGGCGTTCTTGTCCGCGCTGCTGATGGAGTCCCCGGCGCCCATGACCTCGTCGACCTTCTTGCAGGCAGGGGCAGCGGCGCCACCGGCGCCCGACGGCGGGACGGCGGAGGTGGGTTGGGCCGTGGCCGTCGTCGTAGGGACCGCCAGTCCCGTAGTCACCACGGTGACGGCCAGAAGAGCGGCCAGCCCGAGCACAGCACGCTGCCGACGGGAGACGGCCACGGACACGGGTGGCGCCCCGGGGATTCGGCGCCGCGCCCACCACGAGCCGGCCGCCGCGGCCGCCCCGGCGCCCACGACGGCGCTCGCGGTACCGGCCACGACGATGCGCAGCAAGGTGTCGCGTACGAAGGAGACCTCGAGGCCCATCGCGCAGGGGCCGGGCACCAGAGCGAACACGTCCCAACAGCCGCCCAGCACGGTGCCGCCGAAGAGGGCCACCGTCGCCAGGCAACCGGTGACGAACGCCGCCATCAGCCCGAAGAGCCCCGCCATAGGGCCGTGGGCGCGGTACAGCCCTGCTGTGACGACCGCCGCCACGATGCCCTGGAGCACGACGGCAGCGGCGATGGACCAGTGGGCGAACGCGAGGAGGTACGGCCGCCGGAACTCCTCGGCCACGCCCAGGTGCACCAGCATCCGGATTCCGACGGTGGCAGCGGTGAAACCGGCCGTGCCGACGAGGCAAGGGACGACGACCCACCGTACCCAGCCGGACGGCGGCACGGCCGCCCCTCGACGCCACAGCGCGGCGAGCGGGAAGGCCCAGAGCGTGACTGCGGCCAGCGCAGCAGGAGTCCACCGGTAGAAGAACTCAGCCATTGGATGTTCCAGGGCCGCCCACAGCCAGAACGGCTCCAGAGGAGCGTCCGCCGCGATGGCACGGTGGTCGGCGCGCGCTCCTTCATTGATCGGCCCGAGTCCATAGGCGAAGTCGTACAGCAACAGCCACCAACCGAGAAGGACCGCCAACGGGACCACCGTCGCCACCAGTCCCACTGGCCATGCCCGGCTCTCGGGACGCCCGGCAGGGACGAGCCAGGCTGTCGCGCCGTGCACGATCCAGCGGAAGAGCAGCACGACGAGCACACAGAGCGCCACGGACCACACCACCGCCGCCCTGTGCGGAAAAGAAGACAGCAAGTCGGGCTGGAGAAGCCCGTTCTCCGCGTGCACGAGCCGGCCCGCCACGAGTCCGGCAGCCAGGCCGAAGGCCGGCAGGACCGTACGCGGGCGGCCGCTCCCGGTCGCCGCGCCGCTCCTCGCCCACAGGGTCGCGCGCCACAGTCCGATGCCGACCACGGCGACCACTGCGGGGGCGAGCATCAGGGCCACCATCCAGCGGGAGTCGCGGGGTTCGAGGTGGTTGAAGCCGAGCCAGAGCAGCGTGTGCAGGCCGGATGCCGTGACCGTCGCGGCCAGCCCCACCGCGAAGCACTCGCTGAAGCCGATCCGGAACAGCGCCGCCGGGTGCTCGATTTCGGCGGCGCGCTGCGTCTTACGGGGGTGCAGATGCAGCGGCCCCCGAACCCACCAGGGCCGCCGCTGCCCGTGCGAAGGGACGTTCAGCAACCGCAGCAACCCGGCCCGTGCGGTGCCCCAGGTTGCGGCACACGGGCGTCAGCGCCGAACTCACGCACCCGCAGGACAGCCGCGGCCGTGAGATAGACCAGGGCGACGAGCGCAGCCGCCCGCCACGCCACCCCTACGACAGCCTCCGTATCCGTCCCAGCCAGGGCCACGGCCAACGGGACGAGTCCCAGAGGGACGAAGGCCAGAGCCAGCGCGACCGTCAGATAGGTGACGTCTACGTCCCTGTTCCTCACGTGCGCGAGTTCGTGCAGCACGATCGTCCGCAGGAGCTCCGGGTCCTGTCGGCCCTCGATGAGCAGCCCCTCGTTCAACCGCACGCGGTAGTCACCGGCGCGCCCGAAGGTGAGTGCGCCCGCCTCTCGTCGGCCCATGGCTACAAGGAAGCGCGGCGCCTTGTGCAACCCGGCCTCCGCCACCAGCGATTCGAGGACGCCCACCAGCGTCGCGTCCTCGGGATCCTCCTCCGGCTCGAGGGGCTCCAGCCCCTCCCGCCACATCCGGAGCCGCGGAAAGACCAGGTAGAGGGCCACGGCCGCGAGGACCAGCAGTGCCAGGCCCGCCAGGACCCACCAGGCCTTCTCTTGCTCCAAGGCCGCGGTGCAGGAGAGAACCCCCCGAGCGTAGGCGCCCGGATCGGTGACCGATGCCACTTCCGGCGGTGCCGCGATGCACCTCTGGTAGTCGGCGACGGCATCGTCGGCGCCGGGGGCCACGGCGTAGTAGAGCAGGTTGTAGACGTACGCCGACGTCGCGAGCAGCGCGGTGACGAGCAGGACGAAGCGGAACTTCACGCCGTCGGGGAAAGCGAACGGATCGGGGCGCTCGGGCACCACCTGTCGTGTCCTCAGGCCCTCAGCGCGTCGACCAGCGCGTCCGCCAGTCGCCCGGCACGGTCCTCGGCCAGCCCCAGCTCCAGCGCCGCGCTGTGGGCCACGGTGTGGATGTGGACCAACCGCTCGTCGGTGAGTGGGGCTTCGGGTGCTTCCGTGACGACGGGTGTCTCGTCGGCTACCGGCTCGGGGCGCCGAAGCACCCGTCGGAGCAGCCGCCTGATCCCGTCTTGGCTGCGGTCGGCGGCGGAAACCGCTAGGTCTGCGGCGAGGGAGGTCAGCACCCCGTGAACGACGGCGAGGATGAAGGGAGCCATGACCGTGACCGCTTCACCGGCGCCGAAGGCCAGCGGTTCGTCCTTCACCTTGCCATGAAGGCTCTTGCGTGCCGCCTTGATCTCGCCCGCGGGATCGCGGAAATAGGCCTTGCTTTGGCGCCGGAACACAGCCAGCTCCCCCTGCGCCGCCCGCTCGACGACGTCCCGAGCGACGTCCCGGATCAGCTCCTCGTCCACGGCGACTGCAGCCGGCCCGACAGCGTCCTTACCCATAAGCTCAGCCTCCGCTGATCTGGCGCACATAACTGACCCCGTCCAGCATCAAATTCTCGAATGTGTACCCGTACCCGGCGTCGAATTCCTCGATCGACCACTGCTCGTACGAAATCGGCCCGCCTGTCACATGAAGGGTCATGGACGATCCATCGGCGACTGCCGGTCCGCTGAGTACTTGACCGTTGTTGTAATGCAGCTCCACATCGCCATTGGCGGTGAAGACAATCTTGTTGAGACGTGCGGAGTCGGTGCCGTCCCCATCCCATTCGCCCACCAACTCGTCCGGAATGTTGCCTATGGGAGCGGTTGAAGAAGAGGGGGGAGTTGGCTCCGGAGTAAAGGGTTCCGTGGTGGATGGACCAGGCGTCGGTGGGTCCGGAGTGGTCGAGCCCGGAGTCGGAGGCGTGGGCGGTTCAGTGGACTCAACAGGGGACGCAGTTGTCTCCGTTGTCGTCTCCGTCGGCCCTGGTGATGGTTCCGGATTCCCGCAGCCCGTGAGGAGTACCGTGGTTAATGCCGCTACCGCAGTCTTTTGTGCAAGTGAAAACGCAAGCGAAAACCCCATGACGCAACCCCCCGGTTCCGCGACACGACCCGGCCGAAGAAAGGTTCGACCGCCGACTACCTGCGAGAGTAGCCGTGGCGGAACTCTCAGGGAAGAAATTCCCTCAAGCGGTCAAATTCGTTCAGTCGGGTTGCCGATTTGATCAGGCCGGGCGGATGTTCTGGTTGAGGCGGAGGAAGTTGTCCGGTCGCACGTGGACTTGAGGCGGGCCGCCGACCGGCATTGTCGGCCGATGGCGCTTGTCCTGACCGCCGGGCAGGCCGCCCGCCATCCCCGCCAGCAACCAGGCGCCCCAAGCCAGCACCGCAGCAACACCACCACCGGATACACCGATCAGCACAACCCACGGCCGCAGTGATCGCCAGAGCATCAGGCCCCCGGATGCGCCACAACACCACGAATATCCACCCATGTTCACGATTGGCCACACCCAGCGTCGAGAGGGCGGGCGACATCAAGTTAGTCCCGAACCGTATTCGACTATCGAAAATCTAGACATAGTAGATTTATCAGAGAATCAATGTTCCCAGGATGTTCCCATCCGGGCATAGAAAAAGCCCCCCACGATCTTCGTGAGGGGCTTTCACGGCCCTGACTTGCACTTTTAAGAGCCGCCTTCGGGATTCGAACCCGAGACCTACGCATTACGAGTGCGTTGCTCTGGCCAACTGAGCTAAGGCGGCAAGCTGCGGATACGCGCGTCCTCGCGAGACACGCTCTCATCAGCAGCGGCGCCAAGTCTACAGGGTTCTTCGGGGTGCCCCGAACCACCTCCCGCGGCCCACTCCCCGGCCCCCATCCCGAGGAGTGGCGCCGTTCCGGCCGTCAGCAGCGCTTGCCGTCCTCGGGAGCCTTGCCCTCCAGGAGGTAGGTGTTGATCGCCGTGTCGATGCAGTCGCTGCCCCGGCCGTACGCGGTGTGGCCGTCGCCGTCGTACGTCAGCAGCCTGCCCGACGACAGCTGGTCCGCCAGGCTCTGCGCCCACTTGTACGGGGTCGCCGGGTCCCGCGTGGTGCCGACGACCACGATCGGGGCCGCGCCCTTCGCCTCGATACGGTGGGCGTTGCCGGTGGGCGGGGTGGGCCAGTGGGAGCAGTTCATGGCGGCCCAGGCGAAGCCGCGGCCGAAGACCGGGGACGCCTTCTCGAAGTCGGCGATGCCGGCGCGCACCTCGGCGGGGGCGGTGAAGGCGGGCGGGAGGTCGAGGCAGTTCACTGCCGCGTTGGCGAACATCAGGTTCGCGTACGAGCCGTCCGTCCCGCGCTCGTAGTAGCTGTCGGCCATGGCCAGGAGCGCGGCGCCGTCGCCGTTCTGCGCCGCGGCCAGAGCCGAGCGCAGCTGGGACCATGCGCCGTCGTCGTACATCGCGGCGATCACACCCGTGGTGGCCAGCGACTCGCCGAGTTCGCGGTCCCCTCCGGTCGACACGGGCGACGCGTCGAGCTTCGCGAAGAAGTCCTTGAGGCGGGCGCTCGCGTCGGCGACCGATTCCTGGCCGAGGGGGCAGTCCGCCCGCTTGATGCAGTCCGCGGCGAAGGACTTGAACGCGGTCTCGAAGCCGGCCGTCTGGTCACGGTTGAGCTCGCGGGCGGGGAGGGCAGGATCCATCGCTCCGTCGAGTACGAGGCGACCGACCCTCTCCGGGAACAGCTCGGCGTAGGTCGCGCCGAGGAAGGTGCCGTACGAGGCGCCGACGTACGTCAGCCTCTCGTCGCCCAGTACCGCACGCAGGATGTCCATGTCGCGGGCGGCCTCTGTGGTGGAGACATGAGGCAGGACCTTGCCGGAGCGCTTCTCGCAGCCGGCGGCGAAGTCCTTGTAGGCCTTCTCCAGCGCGCCCGCCTCCGCGGCGTCGTCAGGAGTCTGGTCGACCTGGGTGTAGGCGTCCATCTCGGGGCCCGTCAGGCACTCGACCGGTTCGCTGCGGGCGACCCCGCGGGGATCGACGGCGACCAGGTCGTACTGGGCGCGGACCGGGGCGGGGTAGCCGATGCCCGCGTACCCCTGGAGGTAGCCGATGGCAGAGCCGCCGGGACCGCCCGGGTTGACGAGCAGTGAGCCGAGACGCTTGCCAGGGCCGGTGGCCTTCACGCGGGCGACAGCGAGCTTGACCGAGTCGCCGTCCGGCTTCGCATATTCGAGCGGAGCCTTCATGGTGGCGCACTCGAAGCCGGGCACGCCGCATGCCCGCCAGTTCAGCTTCTGTTCGTAGTACGGCTTGAGGGCAGCGGCGGGAACAGGTCCACCGGCTGCGCCCGCGGCGTCGGAAGCGGACCCACCGGGCGACGGGCTTCCGCCGCTGCAGCCGGAGAGGAGCAGGCCGGCAGCGGCCAGCGGGATGGCGAAGGTGCGGAGCAGGCGCCTGGTGTCCATGCAACGGAGCGTAACGGCAGCAGGACGCCGATGCCGGTAGCCGCTCGTAAGGGTGAGCCGGGCAACCCGATCGTGGTCGCGGGCTCGCCGGATGCTTCAGCCGGCCCGGAGTGAGACCGCCATCGCCTCGACCGCCAGCAGCGGCGCGACGTTGCGCTCCAGTGCCTCTCGGCAGGCGACCACGGACTCGATGCGGCGCAGCGTGCCCTCCGGCGTGGAGCCGCGGGCGATGCGGTCCAGCGAATCCCGTACGTCGTCGTTGGCGAGCGCGACCTGCGCCCCCATCTGAAGCGCCAGCACGTCCCGGTAGAAGGCGGTCAGATCGGTGAGGGCAAGATCCAGACTGTCGCGCTGCGTCCGGGTCTTGCGGCGCTTCTGCCGGTCCTCGAGCTCCTTCATCGCGCCGGCCGTCCCGCGCGGCATCCGGCCGCCCGGGGCTGCGCCCAGAGCCGCCTTGAGGTCGTCGGTCTCCTTGACGTCCACGTCGTCGGAGACCTGCTTGGCGTCCTCGGCAGCGGCGTCGACCAGCTCCTGGGCAGCCTTGAGGCAGCCGCCGATGTCCTCCACCCGCAAGGGCAGCTTGAGCACGGCGGCCCGCCGGGCCCGGGCGCGCTCGTCGGTGGCGAGCCGACGCGCACGGCCGATGTGCCCCTGCGTGGCACGGGCCACGGACGTCGCGAGGTCCGGCTCGATGCCGTCCCTCCTGATCAGCACGTCGGCCACGGCGGCCGCCGGAGGGGTGCGGAGGGTCAGGTGGCGGCAGCGGGACCGGATGGTGGGCAGCACGTCCTCGATGGACGGCGCGCACAGGAGCCAGACGGTGCGCGGAGCCGGTTCCTCCACGGCCTTCAGGACGGCGTTGGCCGACTTCTCGTTCAGCCGCTCGGCGTCCTCGACGAGGATCACCTGCCAGCGTCCGTTCGCCGGCGAGGTGAAGGACTTCCGCACGGTGTCCCGCATGTCGTCGACGAGGATCTGCGTGCCCACGGCGGCGATCGAGCTCACGTCGGCGTGCGTGCCGATCAACGCTGTGTGGCAGCCGTCGCAGAAGCCGCACCCGGGCACGCCGCCCAGAGCGCGGTCCGGGCTGGTGCACTGCAGGGCTGCCGCGAAGGCACGCGCGGCGGTGACCGTGCCGGATCCCGGGGGTCCGGTGAAGAGCCATGCGTGCGTCATCTTCGACGCGGCGGGAACGGGCTCCCCTTGTGCATGGGCGGTGATATGCGCATCGGCGTCACGTGCGGCGGCGGCCAGCTGCGCCTGCACACGCTCTTGGCCGACCAGGTCGTCCCACACGGCCATGTGCCGTCACCGCCCTTTCGTGCTGCGGTCTCCCATTGTGGGGGAGGCCACTGACATCGCGGCCCGCGCCGGCCTTCCCCGGTACCTGACGCGGGGCCGGAGCCGGACCCGACCGCCCGGGCCCAGCAGCGCTCTCAGAGCCGGCCCGTAAGGTCCGTGGCACGGCCGACAGCAACCAGGCGGGAGCCCGCCGCCTGGCGGCCGGACCCGGTCGCACCGTGCCGGTCGTGACCGACGACCGGCACGCTGCTGGGCACGCGAGACCGGCAAGATCCAAACGAGAGGCCCCGAACTGCCGAGCGTCGGGCGCGTCAGCCGCGACGCGGGCCGTCGCCCCGCTCGTCGTCCTCGTGCGGGCCGAGGAGTTCGTCCGCCAGGGTCGGCAGGTCGTCGAGCGGCGTCTCCTCCGCCCAGTCGGAGCGACGGCGACGGCGGTCCGCGGCGGGTTCGGCCTGCGGCAGTTCCGCCGTACGCTCGCTGCCGCTCTCACCCGACCCGCGCCGCTCGCGACGCGGGTCGCCCTCGCCAAGCGGCTCCTCGCGCTCGTCGCGGAAGATGCCCCGCGGCACCCGGTCCGCCGGAGCGGACGGCCCGGCGTCCCGTACCGGAGGCTGGACCGCCGTCTCGTCCGCCGCGCGGGCGTCCCGCACCGGCGGCAGCATGGTGGTCTCAGCCTCGTCCGGGACCTTCGGGAGCACGCTCGTGGCGTCGTGCGGCCCGCCCGGCATCGGGACTTCCTGCGTGATCTCGTCCGGCTTCACGACCGGGGTCGGTACCGTGATCTCGTTCGCGGCAGCAGACGTGGCGGCAGCAGACGCCGCGGCCTCCGCCGCTGCCCGGCGGGCCTCCTCGGCCCGCAGCAGTGCCTCCTCGGCCTTGCGCTGCTTCTCCAGACGGCGTTCCTCGGCCTCGGCGCGCAGCCGGGCCTCTTCCGCGGCCTGCTTGCGGAGGCGTTCCTGCTCCGCCTCGCGCACCTTCTCCTCGGCCTCGCGGCGCAGCCGCTCCTCTTCGGCCCGCCGGCGTGCCTCCTCGGCGCGCTGCCTGGCCTCCTCGGCCTGCCGCTCGGCCTCGCGCTGCCGCGCCTCCTCCAGTTCGCGGCGCTTGCGCTCCTCCTCCTCGGCGCGGAGCTTGGCCAGCTGCTCCTGACGCTCCCGCTCGAGGCGCTCCTCCTCGGCCTTGCGCGCGGCCTCTTCCTCGGCCTTGCGGCGGGCCTCCTCCTCTGCCGCCTTGCGCGCCTCTTCCTGGGCCTTGATCTCGGCTTCGGACAGGGGCAGGAGCTGGTCGAGCCGGTGCCGTACGACGGTGGCGACGGACTCGGGCTCCTGGCCCGCGTCCACGACCAGGTAACGCCCCGGGTCGGCGGCTGCCAGCGTGAGGAAGCCGGAGCGAACCCTCTGGTGGAACTCCGCGGGCTCCGACTCCAATCGGTCCGGCGCCTCCGTGAAGCGTTCCCGCGCGGTCTCGGGCGAGACATCGAGGAGCACGGTCAGGTTCGGTACGAGACCGCCCGTCGCCCACCGGGAGATCCTGGCGATCTCTGTCGGCGACAGGTCGCGGCCGGCGCCCTGGTAGGCCACGGAGGAGTCGATGTAGCGGTCGGAGATGACGATGGCGCCGCGCTCGAGCGCCGGGCGGATCACCGAGTCGACGTGTTCGGCGCGGTCCGCCGCGTACAGCAGCGCCTCCGCACGGTTGGACAGGCCGGCGCTCGACACGTCGAGCAGGATGGAGCGCAGCCGCTTGCCGACCGGTGTGGCACCGGGCTCGCGGGTGACGACCACTTCGTGGCCCTTGGCGCGGATCCACTCGGCCAGGGCCTCGACCTGGGTGGACTTGCCCGCGCCGTCGCCGCCCTCGATGGCGATGAAGAAACCGCTCGCCGCGGCGGTCTGCGCCGGGTCGGCCCCGCCGCGCAGCGCGTCGCCGAGATCACGCCGCAGTGGTACACCGGACCGGTCGTCCGTCTTGGCGAGGACGATCGCGGCGACCGGCAGCAGCAGCGCGCCGACGAGCATCAGCGTGAACGCCGCGCCGCCGTGCGCGAAGACGAAATCGCCGCTGGCGAGCCGGTGCGGCCCGATCGCGGCGGCGAGCAGCGGGGCGGCGACCGCGGTCAGTGCGATCGACACCCGGACGACGGCCTGGAGGTGCGAGGTGATCCTGGGCCGCCGGAAGTCCTCGGTCTCCTGGTCGATGAGGGCGTGGCCGGTGTTCGCGGCGACGCCCGCCGCGAGGCCGGCGACCGCCGCGATGAACAGCACGGTGGCCGTGTCGGGCACGAGACCCATCGCGAGCAGCGCGACGCCGGTGACGGCCAGCGCGAGGACGAGCAGACGGCGGCGGGACAGCGACGGCAGCACGGCTCCGGCTCCGCGGATGCCGACGCCCGTACCACCGAGGAGCGCGAGGATCAGCAGGGCGAAGGCCGCGGGTCCGGCGTTCAGGTCGACGGCGTGCAGGACGGCGACGGCCGCAGCGGAGGCGATGGCTCCGGTGACCGCCGCGCAGGCGATGACAAAGAGCGGTATGGCTCCGGTGCGGCCCTTGTCCAGACCGTTGCCGGCGGACGGCCTGCGCAGGCCCTCGAGCGGCGAGCGCGGCCTGGGCGTCTGCGAGCCGGGCAGTTCCACGAAGTACAGCGTCGAGACGGACGCGGCGAACAGACCTGCCGCGACGTAGGAACCGAGGGCCGCCTGGTGCAGCGAGAACCACTCGATCCCGGTGCCCAGCAGGTTGCCGATCAGCGTGGTGACGAGCAGCACGGCGGCCGCGGCCGGAATGACGGCGAAGCCGGTACGCAGCCACAGCCTGCGCAGCGCGTCGAGACGGTCGGGAAGCGGACGCACCGCCGCGCCCTCCGGCGGCGGGGCGGGCAGCAGGGCGGGCGCCGCGCCCTCGCGGGCGACGGTCCAGAAGCGCTCGGCGACGCCGGTCAGGAAGACGGTGACGAGCAGCATCGCGAGCGCGTTGTCGGGCGTCCAGTCGATCCACAGGGGTGCGACGACAAGAAGCGCCAGCCGCAGCCCGTCCGCACCGATCATGGTCCAGCGCCGGTCGAACGGGCCGTTCGGCGCCGTGAGCGACGTCATAGGGCCGAGGAGCACGGCTCCGAAGAGCAGCGTGGACAGCACACGGGCGCCGAACACGGCGGCGACCGCGAAGGCCGCCCCGCGGTATCCGCTCCCGAACGCACCCGACTCCACGGCCGCCTGCCACGACAGCAGCAGAAGCACAAGCACGGCGAGCGCGTCACCGATTCCGCCGACCACCTGCGCGTTCCACAGCCGCCTCAGCGGTGGGTGGCGCAGCAGGGAGCGCACGGCCCGCTCACGTGAGTCCGCGGCAAGGGCGTCGGAATCCGATGCGTCTGAGGCAGTCTCTGAAGCGGTGCTCATGACCGCCTGCTGCTCGGCTGGCTGCTCGGCTCGCGTCATTCGGCCAGCCTATCCGGAGCGGAGTGCTCCCTGGAGGGGTGTCCGAACATACGGGCGCCTTGTGGCAAGGGTGTGAAGGTCCCCTGCCGCAAAGCGCCCGCATGCAACCGGTCCGCAGGCCCGCTCCGGGCCCCGGGGCCTACTCCTCGGTCGACGCGGCCGTCTTCTTTGCCGCCGTCTTCGCGGTGGTCTTCTTGGCCGCGGTCTTGGTGGTGGTCTTCTTGGCCGTCGTCTTCTTCGCGGCGGCCGTCTTGGCAGCGGTCTTCTTCGCTGCCGTCTTCTTGGCCGTCGTCTTCTTCGCCGGGGCCTTCTTCGCCGTCTTCTTGGCCGGTCCCTTGGCGCGCTTCTCGGCGAGCAGCTCGTAACCGCGCTCCGGCGTGATGTCGTCCACGCTGTCGCCCGTCCGCAGCGTGGCGTTCGTCTCGCCGTCCGTCACGTACGGGCCGAAGCGGCCGTCCTTCACGACCACCGGACGCTCGCTGACCGGGTCCGTGCCCAGTTCCTTCAGGGGCGGCTTGGCAGCGGCGCGGCCACGCTGCTTGGGCTGGGCATAGATCGCCAGCGCCTCTTCGAGCGTGATGTTGAAGAGCTGCTCCTCGGTCTCCAAGGAGCGCGAGTCGGTGCCCTTCTTCAGATACGGGCCGTAGCGGCCGTTCTGCGCCGTGATCTCGACACCCTCGGAGTCGGTGCCCACCACCCGCGGCAGAGACATCAGCTTCAGCGCGTCCTCGAGGGTGACCGTGTCCAGGGACATGCTCTTGAAGAGCGACGCGGTACGCGGCTTCACCGCGTTCTTGCCGGTCTTCGGGGTGCCCTCGGGCAGTACCTCGGTGACGTACGGGCCGTATCGCCCGTCCTTGGCGATGATCTGGTGCCCGGTGACCGGGTCGGTGCCCAGCTCGAAGTCGCCGCTCGGCTTGGCGAGCAGTTCCTCCGCGTACTCGACGGTGAGCTCGTCGGGAGCGAGGTCCTCGGGGACGTCGGCGCGCTGGTGGCCCTCCGCGCCCTTCTCGCCACGCTCGACGTACGGGCCGTAGCGGCCGACGCGCAGCACGATGCCACTGCCGACGGGGAAGCTGGAGATTTCCCGGGCGTCGATGGCGCCCAGGTCGGTGACCAGCTCCTTGAGGCCGCCGAGGTGGTCGCCGTCGCCGTTGCCTGCCTCCGAGGCGACGCCCGCGGCGTCGCCCTCGCCGAAGTAGAACCGCTTCAGCCACGGCACGGCCTGCGCCTCGCCCCGCGCGATGCGGTCGAGGTCGTCCTCCATCCGCGCGGTGAAGTCGTAGTCGACGAGCCGGCCGAAGTGCTTCTCCAGCAGGTTGACCACGGCGAACGACAGGAACGACGGCACGAGTGCCGTCCCCTTCTTGAAGACGTAGCCGCGGTCGAGGATGGTGCCGATGATCGAGGCGTACGTCGACGGGCGGCCGATCTCCCGCTCTTCGAGCTCCTTGACCAGTGAGGCCTCGGTGTAGCGGGCAGGCGGCTTGGTGGCGTGGCCGTCGACCGAGATCTCCTGGGCGGACAGCGCGTCGCCCTCGGCGACCTGCGGCAGGCGCCGCTCGCGGTCGTCGAGCTCCGCGTTCGGGTCGTCGGCGCCCTCCACATAGGCCTTCATGAAGCCGTGGAAAGTGATCGTCTTACCGGACGCGGTGAACTCGGCGTCACGGCCGTCGGTACCGCGGCCGCCGATCTTGACGGTGACGGAGTTTCCGACCGCGTCCTTCATCTGGGACGCGACGGTCCGCTTCCAGATCAGCTCGTAGAGCCGGAACTGGTCGCCGGTCAGTCCGGTCTCGGCGGGCGTACGGAAACGATCGCCCGAAGGCCGGATCGCCTCGTGCGCCTCCTGCGCGTTCTTGACCTTCCCGGCGTAGGTGCGCGGCTTGTCGGGCAGGTAGTCGGCGCCATAGAGCTGCGTGACCTGCGCACGGGCCGCCGCGACGGCCGTGTCGGACAGCGTGGTGGAGTCCGTACGCATGTAGGTGATGAAGCCGTTCTCGTACAGCTTCTGCGCGACCTGCATGGTCGCCTTGGCCCCGAAGCCGAGCTTGCGGGACGCCTCCTGCTGCAGCGTCGTCGTACGGAACGGCGCGTACGGCGAGCGGCGGTACGGCTTGGACTCGACCGAGCGGACGGCGAACGAGGCGCCCTCGAGCGCGGCGGCCAGGGAGCGGGCGTTCGCCTCGTCTAGGTGGAGCACCTGGTCGGACTTGAGCCGACCGTCGGAACCGAAGTCACGGCCCTGGGCGATGCGCTGCCCGTCAACCGTGTTCAGGCGGGCCGTCAGGGTGGAGGGGTCGGAGGCGTCCCCGGCTCGGCCGGTCGAGAACGTGCCGGTCAGGTCCCAGTACTCGGCGGAGCGGAACGCGATGCGCTCACGCTCACGCTCGACGACGAGCCGGGTCGCGACGGACTGCACACGGCCGGCGGACAGCCGCGGCATGACCTTCTTCCACAGGACCGGCGAGACCTCGTAGCCGTAGAGGCGGTCGAGGATACGGCGGGTCTCCTGGGCGTCGACCATGCGCTTGTTGAGCTCGCGCGGGTTCGCGACGGCGTCGCGGATGGCGTCCTTGGTGATCTCGTGGAAGACCATCCGGTGGACGGGAACCTTGGGCTTCAGAACCTCGAGGAGGTGCCACGCGATGGCCTCGCCCTCGCGGTCCTCATCGGTTGCGAGGTAGAGCTCGTCGGATTCGGCGAGCTGCTCCTTCAGCTTCCTGACCTGGGCCTTCTTGTCCGCATTGACGACATAGATCGGCTGGAAGTCATGTTCGACGTCGACGCCGAGGCGCCGCACCTCACCGGTGTACTTCTCCGGCACCTCGGCGGCACCGTTCGGCAGGTCGCGGATGTGCCCGACGCTCGCCTCGACGACATAGCCGGGGCCGAGATAGCCCTTGATCGTCTTCGCCTTGGCAGGCGACTCGACGATCACGAGTCGGCGGCCGCCCTGTGCGGTCTCGCTGGTCGGGGACAACTTCGCTCTTCTCTCCGGTCGACGCTGGGTGTGCACTCACGGCAGTGCGGCAGGCGGTGTTCCAAGCCTCGCCGTACAGCCGTGACGCTGCTGTCGCTGCGGAGTGTGACGGTACAACCCGCCCCCGTGTCAAACGGCAAAAGCCCGCAACGGCCACTCGAACGGTAACCCGACTCCAGACATTCATGCCGCCCGGACCCGTCACGTCGCCACGCGGGCACCACGTCACAGGCGGCCGAAACACCACACCGCGAGCGTGAGGAAGGCCGCGCCGAAGAGCATTCCGAAAGTGACGGCCGTGGCGGGGCTCACTCCGTGGGCGACGGGCTCGCGATGCATCAAGCGCATGCCTGTCCACAGCAGCAGCCCGCCTCCGAACAGCGCGAATGCCGTTCCGGCGAAGATCGCAGGCCCGCTCTCCATGCCTCTACCCCGTCCTTCCTGGTGCCGATGCCCCCTGTGCAGGGCGAGGCTGGCACTCTCCGGCGTCGTCGGCACGAACTCCGGGTGAACGCCGCGTACGGTTCACCCGCGCGGTCGCCGGGAAGAGGTCACAAACCGAACGCTGGCCGGATTTCCGTGACGAAATCCCTTCACCGAGGGGCCGGCTCCAGGAATCCCTCCTCCACCAACAGCCGTAGCGCCTGCGGTGTGCGATCACGCAGCAGGACCGGGTCCTCGTCGATCAACTGGGCGATGGCGTCGAGAATCTGCCCGGCGCTCAGCCGGCCGTCGCACGCCCCCGAGAAACCGGCACCGACCGTGTCCACCTTGGTGGCGCGACGCACGCCCCGGTTCTGACGCAGGACCACGTGCTCGGGGTCCTCGGCGCCGGGCAGGCCGACCTGCTCCTGCATGACCTCGTCGGCCAGCACGAAGTGGTCGGCGAGCAACGCTGCGTCATCGTGCGAGCGCAGGTACTCCTGGCGGTCGAAGTGCGCGCGCACGCTCTCGCCGAGCGGCTGCTCGACGGGGTGCGGCCACTCCTCGGTGACGATCGAGGGGCGATCGGACCCGGACTTCCTCAGCGTGATCCACCCGAAGCCGACGGCCTTGGCCTTGCGCGCCTCGAACTCGTCCAGCCACGCGCCGTACCGGGCGGCGTACTTCGCCGGGTCGGTGCGATGGTCCCCGCTGTCGCGCAGCCACAGCTCCGTGTACTGCGTCACGTCCTGCACCTCGCGCTGCACGATCCAGGCGTCACAGCCGCGCGGCACCCAGGATCGCAGCCGCTCCTGCCAGTCCTCCCCCTCGACATGCAGCCAGTTGGCCAGGAACTGGGCGTACCCCCCGTCATTCAGCCTGTCCCCCGCCTGCTGAACGAGCGAGCGGCACAGATCGTCCCCGCTCATCCCGCCGTCCCGGTAGGTCAGCCGGGCTCCGGGAGAGATGACGAACGGCGGGTTCGACACGATCAGGTCGAACGTGTCGGAGTCGACGGGCTCGAACAGCGAGCCCTCGCGCACATCGGCCTCCCTCGCGCCGGACAGGGCGAGCGTGAGCCGGGTGAAGTGCAGGGCACGCGGGTTCAGATCGGTGGCCGTCACGCGGGTCGCGTGCTGGGAGGCGTGCAGCGCCTGGATGCCGGAGCCGGTACCGAGGTCGAGCGCGGAGGCCACCGGCGTACGCACCGTGATTCCGGCGAGGGTCGTGGACGCACCGCCGACGCCGAGGACGACCCCCTCGCCCTGACCGCTCGCGCCGCCCGCTCCGCCGACCGCGCACCCGAGGTCGGACACGATGAACCAGTCCTGGCCCTCCGGCCCGCCGTACGGACGGACGTCGACAGCGGCCCGCACATCGTCGCCGTCGCGCACCACCCAGCCGTCGGCGAGGCACTCCTCCAGAGGCAGCGCGGCTCGCGCCGGGTCCTGGGGCACGGCGCACTGGAGCAGGAACAGCCGCACCAGCACCTCCAGGGCGCTGTCCCCGCGAGTGGCGCGCAGGGCGGGCACGGTCTCACTGCGGGCGAGCGCCGCATAGGCGGGCGCACCGAGCAGGTCGAGCAGCCCGTCGGCGGTGAACGCGGCGGCGAGGAACGCCTCGCGGAGCTTGGGCGAGTGGTCGGGCACGGGAAGGCTGGTCGTACTCACCCGCCCATTGTGGCCGCCGGCACTGACAATCGCCGCACGGCCCGGGCGCGCCCCGCTGGTCAGGCCTCGCCGGAGCCGGTCAGGCGTTGCCGTCGGACGCGGCCGCACCACCGGCGGGGCTCGACGTCTTGGCGCGCTGGCAGCCGGGCTGCTTGGCCATGGCCTGGCCCAACTCACCGGACTGCAGCTTCGCCAGAGCCGCCTGGTCCATGCGCTCGATCTTCTTCAGCCCGTCCGCCACGGTCTGCAGGCCGTCCGCGAACTTCTGCTGGTCCTTCGGGTCGAGGTCGTCGACCTTCTTCTTCAGGTCGAGGTAGGCGGCGGCGGTGGAGTCGAGCTCCTTGACCGCGTCCTGCTGGAGCTTCTCCCCGTTCTCGACCGGCGGTACGCCTGCGTCGCTGACCGCCTTGGCGAGCGCCTTGTCCGCTGCGGCGATGTCGGCGAACGCCTTTGAGTCGGCGGCCTGGATGTCGGCCGGCTTGCCGTCCGCCGCCGTCGAGATGATGGTCTGCTGGGCGTCCGCTCTCTTCTTGATCTGCGGCTGTGCCTGGTCGCAGACCTCCTTCGCCCAGGCGTTCACTTTCTCCTCGCCGTCGTCACCGCAGCCCGACAGCGCCAGTACCAGTACCGCACCGCCGGACAGTGCGGCTGCAAGCTTCTTGTTCACCGGATTGGTCCCTTCCAAGGCTCTCGGCCCCGGAACATACACGCCAACTGGGCGACAACCGCGTGTCGTGCGACCCATTCATAACCTATTGAATCCATTTGCACCAAGGGAGACAAGGCTCACCCACGCACGCGGAACACACACGGACGGGCGGGCTGCGCATCAAGGTGCGCCGCCCGCCCGTCCGTTGATCGTGTGTCAGGAAACCACCGCCGGATCGGCCGGCTTCGCGTTGCGCTCAGCGGTTCCGCCGTCGTCTTCGACGGCGATGCCACGCCGCTTCGAGATGTACACGGAGCCGACGATGACGAGGATCGCCAGCACCGCGATCACAGCCCGCACGCCCGCGTTGGCGTCGTCCCCGTAACTGAACTGGATGACCGCGGGCGCAATGAGCAGCGCCACCAGGTTCATCACCTTCAGCAGGGGATTGATGGCCGGGCCCGCGGTGTCCTTGAATGGGTCGCCGACGGTGTCGCCGATGACGGTCGCGGCATGGGCCTCGCTGCCCTTGCCGCCGTGGTGGCCGTCCTCGACGAGCTTCTTGGCGTTGTCCCACGCACCACCGGAGTTGGCGAGGAAGACGGCCATCAGGGTGCCGGTGCCGATCGCGCCCGCGAGGAAGGAACCGAGAGCTCCCACGCCGAGCGAGAAGCCGACCGCGATGGGGGTCAACACGGCGAGCAGCCCCGGTGTGGTCAGCTCCCGCAGCGCGTCCTTGGTGCAGATGTCGACGACGCGTCCGTACTCCGGCTTCTCCGTGTAGTCCATGATCCCGGGGTGCTCGCGGAACTGCCGCCGCACCTCGTAGACCACCGCACCCGCCGAGCGGGACACGGCGTTGATGGCAAGCCCGGAGAAGAGGAAGACGACCGCGGCGCCGAGGACCAGGCCCACCAGGTTGTTGGGCTGCGAGATGTCCATCACGAGGTTCATCGGCGCGCTGTCGCCCAGCTTCTCACCCACCTCGGCTGCCGCTGTCGAGATGGCGTCGCGGTACGAGCCGAAGAGCGCCGCTGCGGCGAGCACGGCCGTGGCGATCGCGATGCCCTTGGTGATCGCCTTGGTGGTGTTGCCCACGGCGTCCAGGTCGGTCAGGACCTGGGCACCGGCGCCGGTGACGTCACCGGACATCTCGGCGATGCCCTGGGCGTTGTCGGAGACCGGGCCGAAGGTGTCCATCGCCACGATCACGCCGACCGTGGTGAGCAGGCCCGTGCCTGCCAGCGCCACCGCGAACAGCGCGAGCATGATCGAGGTGCCGCCAAGCAGGAAGGCCCCGTACACGCCGAGGCCGATCAACAGAGCGGTGTAGACGGCCGATTCGAGGCCGATGGCGATACCGGCCAGGACCACGGTGGCGGGACCGGTCAGCGACGACTTGCCGATGTCCCGCACGGGGCGCCGGTTGGTCTCCGTGAAGTACCCGGTCAGCTGCTGGATCAGCGCCGCCAGGACGATGCCGATGGCGACGGCGACGAGTGCGAGCACCCGCGGGTCCCCGTCGTGCGCCCGGACGGCGGCGTCACCGACACCGTCCAACTCGGCGTACGAGCCGGGCAGGTAAACGAAGGCGGCGATGGCCACCAGCGCGAGCGAGATCAGCGCGGAGATGAAGAATCCGCGGTTGATCGCGGTCATCCCGCTGCGGTCGGCGCGCCGCGGGGCGACCGCGAAGATGCCGATCATCGCGGTGACCACGCCGATCGCCGGGACGATGAGCGGGAAGGCGAGTCCGGCGTCGCCGAACGCCGCCATGCCGAGGATGAGGGCCGCGACAAGAGTGACGGCGTACGACTCGAAAAGGTCGGCCGCCATGCCGGCGCAGTCACCGACGTTGTCGCCCACGTTGTCGGCGATGGTGGCGGCGTTGCGCGGGTCGTCCTCGGGGATGCCCTGCTCGACCTTGCCGACGAGGTCGGCGCCGACGTCGGCCGCCTTGGTGAAGATGCCGCCACCGACACGCATGAACATGGCGATGAGGGCCGCTCCGAGGCCGAAGCCCTCGAGCACCTTCGGCGCGTCCGCCGCGTAGACGAGTACGACGCAGGAGGCACCGAGGAGGCCGAGGCCCACCGTGAACATGCCGACCACGCCTCCCGTACGGAAAGCGATCTTCATTGCCTTGTGCGCGACGGCTGTCAGGTCCTTTTCCGGCTCGCCTTCCGCCGGTGTGGCCTCACGCGCGGCCGCGGCCACGCGCACATTGGCCCTTACGGCAAGACGCATGCCGATGTATCCGGTGGCCGCCGAGAAAAGCGCACCCACCAGGAAGAACACCGAGCGTCCGGCCCGCTGCGCCCAGTCGTCGGCCGGAAGCAGCATCAGCAGGAAGAACACCACTACGGCGAAGATGCCGAGAGTGCGCAGCTGCCGCGCCAGATAGGCATTCGCACCTTCCTGTACGGCGGCCGCGATCTTCTTCATGGAATCGGTGCCCTCGCCCGCGCTCAGCACCTGGCGCACCAGGAGCTGAGCAACGACGAGCGCCGCCAGGGCGACGACCGCGATCACAATAACGATCAGTCGGTTGTCATCCGTGAGTACCGCGGCTGCGAGAGAAGTGGGGTGATCGATCAGTTCTGGAGTGAAGAGCCCCGCCATTCGTCCTCCTTGACGTTCAGAGCTCAAGATGTGGACGGATTGTAGGGAGCGGAACCTGATCAAAACAGGGCGCGGAAAATGTAATTGACCTTGACTTGCTACTCAGCAAATGATCGCGCCAAGAAATCGACCCCGAAAGTGGTAACGGGACAAAGGCGTTGACGCCGATTCGATGATCTAGAAAATAACAAAGAGGCCCTGCTCAGCAGGGCCTCTTTGTATCAAAATGATCAGACGATGAAAAGATCGATATCCGGGGCGGCTGGGTCCGTCAGCGGGATGCGCCCGGGACGCCGGCCCCCAAGACTGTCCGGTCCGGCACGGGTCCGGTCAACGTGCGGGTCCGGTCAACGTGCGGTGAGCACCGACGACGGCCAGCTCATCCGGATCACCCCGCCGCCCTCGGTGGAGGAGACCTCCACGTCGTCGACGAGGCCACTGATGACGGCGAGGCCCATCTCGTCCTCGCCCTCCGCGTCGAAGTCCTCCGGCGCGTCGCCACCGTTGCCGGAGACCACTGCGGAGCCGACGCCCGACGTCGGCACCTCGTCTCCCACCTCGATGGAGAAGGTCTTCTCCTCCTCGGACAGCACCACCCGTACGGGCGCGGTGATGCCGTGGCTGCGGTGCAGCCCGACAGCCCGGCTGCAGGCCTCGCCCACGGCGAGGCGGACCTCGTCCAGCACTGCCTCCTCGACCCCGGCACGGCGAGCCACAGCAGCGGCGACCAGTCTGGCCGTCCTGACGTGCTCGGGCTGGGCGCTGAAGCGCAGCTCAACGGTGGCCATGCGGTCCCCCTCGGACGTACGGGCGGGCGTGCCTCTCAGGGGCCCGGGCTGGATGCCCGGTGCCCCTCCCTGCTTCCGGGTCTCCGGCCGACCGTCAGTCGGTTGCGGCGACGGCTTCGTCGACCGTGGTGTGAATCGGGAACACCTTGGTCAGACCCGTGATCCGGAAGATCTTGAGAATGCGCTCCTGGTTGCAGACCAGGCGCAGGGAGCCCTCGTGCGCACGGACACGCTTGAGGCCACCCACGAGCACACCGAGGCCGGTGGAGTCGAGGAAGTCCACGCCCTCCATGTCGACAACCAGGTGGTAGCTGCCGTCGTTCACCAACTCGACCAACTGCTCGCGCAGCTTGGGCGCGGTATACACATCAATCTCGCCACCGACCTCGACGACCGTACGGTCGCCACCAGGTCCGGACACATTGCGAGTCGACAGGGACAGGTCCACGGATCCTCCAGCACCTTGCTATCGAGCGGCCGCCCCCTGAGGTCTCCCCGACGGAGCCGGAGGACGATCGCCAGCCGCGATGGCATTCAATCACTTACCGGCAGCCATGCACGACGCCTTGGGACCATTGTCCGTCACGCCAGTGACACACTCGGTGCCGATGGCCAAGAAACACCGTCCCAGTCGACCGCCCGAGAGCGGGGAGAACCGCCCCTCTCCCGGCACGGTTCTCGACCGGCTCGCCGCAGGTGCGAGTCGGGCTGCGCGCATCACTCATACGGAGCACCTGCCCCCTCGACCGGGCAGGCATGCCCTCTGGCCGGACCGCATCCGAACAGAAGTGATCAGCGCTGTCCGGCATGCCGGGATCGACCACCCCTGGGCGCACCAGGCGGCCGCCGCCGAGCACGCTCTGGACGGCGAGTCCGTGGTCATCGCGACCGGCACCGCGTCCGGCAAGTCCCTCGCGTACCTCGCGCCCGTCCTCAGCACCCTGCTCGACGGTGCCGAGGCGGCCAATGGCCGTGGAACCACCGCGCTGTACCTGGCACCCACCAAAGCCCTCGCCGCCGACCAGCGCCGCGCCGTGAAGGAACTGGCCGCCCCGTTGGGCAACCGCGTCCGCCCGGCGGTCTACGACGGCGACACACCCGTCGAGGAACGCGAATGGGTCCGCCAGTACGCCAACTACGTCCTCACCAACCCCGACATGCTGCACCGCGGGATACTCCCCTCCCACCCCCGCTGGTCCTCCTTCCTGCGCTCCCTGCGCTACGTCGTGATCGACGAGTGCCACACCTACCGGGGCGTTTTCGGCTCCCACGTCGCCCAGGTGCTGCGCCGTCTTCGCCGTGTATGCGCCCGCTACGGTGCTAATCCCGTCTTCCTGCTCGCCTCCGCCACCGCCGCGGAACCGGCCGTCGCCGCCTGCCGGCTCACCGGCCTGCCCGTCCACGAGGTCGCCGATGACGCCTCGCCGCGCGGCGAGCTGGTCTTCGCCCTGTGGGAGCCGCCCCTCACCGAACTCCAGGGCGAGAAGGGCGCGCCGGTACGCCGCACGGCGACCGCCGAGACCGCAGACCTCCTGACCGACCTGACGGTCCAGGGCGTGCGCAGCGTGGCCTTCGTCCGCTCGCGCCGCGGCGCCGAACTGATCTCGGTGATCGCCAAGGAACGCCTCGCCGAAGTGGACCGCTCCCTGCCCGGGCGTGTCGCCGCCTACCGGGGCGGCTATCTGCCCGAGGAGCGCCGGGCCCTCGAGCGGGCCCTCCATTCCGGCGAGCTCCTCGGCCTGGCGGCCACCACCGCCCTGGAGCTCGGCGTCGACGTCGCCGGCCTGGACGCCGTCGTCATCGCGGGATATCCCGGCACACGGGCCTCCCTGTGGCAGCAGGCCGGTCGGGCGGGGCGCTCGGGCCAGGGCGCTCTCGCGGTCCTCGTGGCCCGCGACGACCCGCTGGACACCTTCCTCGTCCACCACCCCGAGGCCTTGTTCGACCGACCGGTGGAATCCACCGTTCTCGACCCCGACAATCCCTATGTGCTCGCCCCCCATCTGTGCGCGGCCGCCGCCGAACTGCCCCTCACCGAGGCCGACCTCGAACTCTTCGGCCCCGCCACGGCCGCTCTCATGCCGCAACTCGAAGCGGCCAGGCTGCTCCGTCGGCGCGCCTCCGGCTGGCACTGGACCCGCCGCGAACGAGCCGCGGACCTCACCGACCTCCGCGGCGAGGGCGGTCGGCCGGTCCAGATCGTCGAGGCCGCCACCGGCCGGCTGCTCGGCACAGTCGACGAAGGCGCCGCCCACACCGCGGTCCACGACGGCGCAGTGCACCTGCACCAGGGCCGCACCTACCTCGTCGAGCGTCTGGACCTGGACGACTCCGTGGCCCTGGTCGCCGAGGCCAACCCGCCCTACTCGACCACCGCCCGTGACACCACCTCCATCTCCGTGCTCGAAACCGAGACCGAGATCCCCTGGGGCGACGGTCGCCTCTGCTACGGCTCCGTCGAGGTCACCAACCAGGTCGTCTCCTTCCTCCGTCGCAGACTCATCACCGGGGAGGTACTCGGCGAGACGAAACTCGACCTCCCCCCGCGGACCCTGCGCACCCGAGCCGTGTGGTGGACGGTCACCGAGGACCAACTGGACGCCGCCCGCATCAACCCGGAGCAGTTGGGCGGTGCCCTGCACGCCGCCGAGCACGCCTCCATCGGGATGCTTCCGCTCTTCGCCACCTGTGACCGCTGGGACATCGGAGGCGTCTCCGTACCGCTCCATCCGGACACGCTGTTGCCGACCGTCTTCGTGTACGACGGGCACCCGGGCGGCGCCGGCTTCGCCGAGCGGGCCTTCCACACGGCGCGCGAGTGGCTCACCGCCACCCGGGAGGCGATCGCATCGTGCGAGTGCGAAGCGGGCTGCCCGTCGTGCATCCAGTCGCCCAAATGCGGCAACGGCAACGATCCGCTGCACAAGAGGGGTGCGGTCCGGCTGCTCACGGAGCTTCTCCGGGCGGCCCCGACGGCTCCTGAAACAGCGGCGGCCCCGCCCGCGCCCTGACCTCCGGGGCATACGGGCCAAAGCGGGCCCGTGCCGTGACGTCGGCGTTCTCCCCTGTCACGGCGCAGCGCACCACCTCCGCGTCCTGCGCCCGGCCCACCTCGGCCGCCTTCGCGCAGGCCTCGGCCGTGCCCCGCAGAGCGTTGTCGGCCGCGGCGAGCGCCGCGAGGTCGGCGGCGGCTCCCGCGCGGTGCCGGGCGACCACCGCCTGGCCCATCGCCAGGACGATCGCGAAGACCGCGCACAGCACGGTGGTCGCCATGGCCACCCATACGGTCGCCGAGCCGCGGTCCCCCGTCACGCTCACGGCGCCATCTCCTCAGCGCCCGCCAGGGCGGCGGATGAGCCGTCGCCAGGCAGAACACTCACCGGGGCGCCGAGGCCCCGATCGGCAACGCCGGTGACGGCGTCCCGACCCGCCCGGTCCGCGCGCACGAGGACCGGTCTCACGATCTCCTGATTCTCGCCCCGGGCCGCCCGGTACCCCGTGGTCCGGGGCTCCTGTCCCGTGGTGTCCTCGGCGAGCGCCGCCGCGTCGGCGCTCAGGGTCAGCACCAGTGGACCTGGCCCGGGGGTGTCTGCCTCGACACGTACGCGCCAGAGGTTCCCGGTACGGGCCAACGTGACCTCGGCGCCTCTCGGCGCCGCGGACCGGGCGGCGGCGAGAGCGGCCGCCCGTGGCTCCGACCTGGCCGCGGCACGAGCACCGGCCCTCGCCGCGTCCACGCACTGGATCTGCGCGGAGGCGGCCATCAACGCCCAGACGAGCGCCATGGTGAAGACCACAAGGGCCGGCACCGCAACCGCCGCCTCCGCCGTCACAGAGCCCCTGTCGCGGCCCTTGGCGCCATGAAGCAGCTCAGAACTGCGCATCGAGCGCCTTCCCGATCACCGCTTCCAGCGCGCCCGAGACGGTGCCACTGGTGACGATCTTGTAGAGCACCGCCGCGAAGGCGCAGGCAGCGATCGTTCCCATCGCGTACTCGGACGTCGTCATTCCGCTGTCGTTGCGCATCCTGCGGCGCAGCGCGCGCCACCGACCGCACATCGTCTTCCACATGCTCGACCTCCCGTTGCCGAAGTTCTCGTGATTGCTGTGATTGCTGTGCTGCTGTGATCGCCGTTACCGCTGCTACTGCTGTGGTTGTCATGAGGCGCGGGCTCGACCGTCAGTTGCCGCGCAATAGCCCGTCGGCCAGGCCGATCACCACCGGCGCCACCCCGACCGCGAGGAACGCGGGAAGGAAGCACAGCCCCACCGGGGCAGTGATCAACACCTGTGCCCTGCGTCCTTGGCCGGTGACCGCGCGGGCCCGCTCGGCGCGGAATCGCTCCGCCAGCCGCGACACCGGTTCCGCCGCCGGCGCGCCGGTGGAGTCGGCCCGCTCCAGGCATCGGGCCAGTGGCTCGGCGCCCGGTATCTCGCCGAACCAACCCCAGGCGGGTGCCGCTTCGGCCCCGAGCCGCAATTGAGCGGCGGTCCGGGCGAGGCGGGCACCGACCGGGCCTCCCAGAGACTCACCGACCGCCTCGGCGGCTTCACGCGGTCCCGCACCGGCCGAGATGCAGGCCGCCAGGAGGTCTGCCGCCAGGGGCAGTTGGTGTGCCGCACCCCTCATGGCGTCGGTCTCGTCTGCGCCCGTTCGTTCACGGCCACGCTGCCACCACCGCACGCCGTACGCCCCTGCGGCCCCCACCGCGCCACCTGCCACCCCGCCGATCAGGACCCATCCGAGGGCGACCACCCCGAGAGGGGCGGACCATCGCCTCACAAAGGCTCCGATGTCCACTCGCCCGCGCCGCGGCTCGCGGGCGACCGACAGGAGCGCCTGCCCTCTCGCTCGCGTCCCCTTCTCGCTTCGCCTCGCGGCCATCGAGGAGGCCAGGCAGGCCAGGGCGGTGAGGGCGGCCGCCAGTACCCCCAGCCTGTGGACGAACTCGCCGTTCACGACTTCTCTCCGGCGCGTACGATCCGGCCGGCCCACCAGAGCCCCGCCGCCTCCAGAAGGCCCCCGAGCACCAGGCAGGCGATACCCGCAGGGGTGTGGAACAGGACTCGCAGCGGATCCGCGCCCAGCGCCCATCCCATGACCAGGCCGGCCACGGGAAGCAGTGCGAGGAGAACGATGGTCGACCACGCGCCGGCCAACTGGGACTTCAGTTCCGCGCGTTGGTCTCTCTCGGCCTGCAGAGCCGCCTCCAGACGGTCCAGTCCGGCGGCCAGACCCGCGCCGCCGTCCACGGCCACCCGCCAGCAGGCAGCAACCCCGACCAGCCCCTCCGCGCCCGGCTGCCGTGCCGCGTCCCTCAGCGCCCCAGGCACATCTCCGCCGAACCTCGCGGCGGCCAGCACCGAGGCCTCCGCATCACCGAGCACATCCGTCGACCCGGCCGCATACACCAGCGCCTGCCCCGGCTGCAGGCCAGCCCTCAACTCGCCCGCAGTCGCTCCGCACAGACCGATGACCCCCTCGGCCCGTCGGTCCTCGTCCTGGCCCCGCTCCCTGGCCCGCAACCAGCGTCGTACCAAGGGCACCGCGACGGCTCCGGCGATCAGCGCCAACGGGGACTCGCCGGCAACCGCCAGCATCAGCGCCACCGGCAGGCACAGCCACTCCCTCCGCAGCCTGATCACCGGCAGCAGCCGCTCCCACGACCACCACGGGGGCAGTGCCGCCTCACCGCCGTCCGCGAACAGCAGCCGCGCCCGTTTCACCCCTCGTCCTTGGCCCCCGGACATCAGCCATGCCGCCGCCCCCAGGCACATTGCCGCAGCACACATCGACTGGACAGTGGTCACAGCGCATCACCGACCAGGGTCCGCAGGCGTCCCCACCCGGCCTCGGCTGTGAACGCCCTCTCGCCCCACCTCAGCGCCGGTACAGTGACCACCCACCCGGCCGGGTCCCGCTCCAGCACATGGATCTCGGCAACTCGGCGCAGTCCGGCCCCGTCGCGTACGAGATGGATCACCACCGAGAGCGCCGCCGCCAACTGGCTGTGCAGAGCTGCCCTGTCGAGACCGGCCGCCGTACCCAGGGCCTCGAGTCGCGCCGGGACATCCGCCGCAGCATTGGCGTGCACAGTGCCGCAGCCACCCTCGTGGCCGGTGTTGAGGGCCGCCAGAAGCTCCGTCACCTCGGCGCCTCGCACCTCTCCCACGACGAGCCGATCCGGACGCATCCGCAGCGCCTGCCGGACCAAGTCCTGCAGCGTCACCCGGCCCGCGCCCTCCTGGTTCGCCGTGCGCGACTCGAGCCGCACCACGTGGGGGTGCTCGGGCCGTAGTTCGGCCGAGTCCTCGGCCAGCACGATGCGCTCCCGCTCTCCCACCATCCCCAGCAGGCTGCTCAGCAGTGTCGTCTTCCCCGACCCGGTGCCGCCACTGATCAGAAACGACAACCGCGCCTCGATGAGCGCCCGCAACAGCCTGTCGCCGTCGGGCGGCACGGTCCCCTCGGCCACCAACTCCTCTACGGAGAAGGCCCGGGGTCGCACGACGCGCAGCGACAGACAAGTCGAGCCGACCGCCACGGGAGGGATCACGGCATGCATCCGTGTCCCGTCCGGCAGACGGGCATCGACCCACGGGCGGGCGTCGTCCAGCCTCCGCTCGGCGACCGCAGCAAGCCGCTGGGCCAGTCTGCGCACCGACGCCGCATCGGCAAACGTCACCTTCGTGAGCTCCAGCCCCCTGCCCCGGTCCACCCACACGCGGTCCGGTGCGGAGACCAGCACATCCGTGACCGACGGGTCCGCCAGCAGCGGCTCCAGCGGCCCTGTGCCCACCAGCTCGCACCGCAACCTCTCCGTGCCGCCGAGCACTTCGGCATCCCCGAGTAGCCTTCCCTGCGCCCGCAGCGCCGCCGCCACCCGTGCCGGCGTGGGCTCCGCCCCGCTCTCGGCAAGCCGCTGCCGTACGGCCTCCAGTAGCCCGGCGCTCATGAGACTCCCTCCCCGGCCAGGGCCCGCTCCCAGAACGCCGCGCAGAACTTGGCTAGGGGCCCGCGGCCGCTGGCGCCCGGCGGTGCTCCTCCGCTCTCCGCCGACGGCAGGCCGGGCTCGACGGGGAGCTCGCCGGCGAGCGGCAGCCCGAGCGCATCAGCCACCCACTGTTCGTCCAGCCCGGGCGCATACGGCCCACGCACCACCGCACGCAGATCCGGGAGGATCATGCCCACGGCCGAGGCGACCCTGCCGGCCGCGGCAACCGCCCGCAGTTCGCCCGGCACGACCAGCAGCCCGAGGTCCAACTGCGCCAGCGCCTCCGCCACGCCTTCGTCGACGCGGCGCGGCAGATCGACGACCACCACCCCGCCCCGCCTGCGGGCTGCCGCGAGGACCGACCGCATGGCCTCAGGGGGGATCACCACGGAATCACCGCGGTCCCAACTGAGCACCCGCAGGGCATGCAACGCCGGTAGCGACTCCTCCAGCGCGCCGCCTGCGACACGACCCTTCGAAGCGGCGAAATCCGGCCAGCGCCTGCCCTCGATGTGCTCTCCCCCGAGCAGCACATCGAGCCCGCCGCCCAGCGGATCGCCGTCGACGAGCATCGTGCGCCGACCCCCACGCGCCGCTGTCACAGCCAGCGCCGTCGCCAGCGTCGAGGCGCCTGCGCCGCCACGACCGCCGATCACTCCGACAGTGAGGGCCTGGCGGCCGACGCCCTCGACCACGTCCGCGATGCGGTCGACGAGCCAGCTCTCGGCGTCGGGCAGCCGCAGTACGCAGTCGGCGCCGATCTCCACCGCACGCCGCCAGACTTCCGGGTCGTCCTGGTCCCGGCCCACGAGCAGCACCCCGCGTCGGCGTGCAGCGCCTCTGCACCGCCCGGCAGCGTCGTCACCGACGAGGACGAGCGGTGCGTCCTCCCAGCCTCCCTTCCGCTCGGGCAGCGAATGGTGGACGTCGGGCTCGGCTCCCGCCGCTGCGCACAGGCGCAGCAGATCGTCGAGCAGGTCCATGTCCTCCGTGACGATCAGGGGTCCGTCCCGCCGCTCCTCCGCGGCGTGCGGACGGTCCGATGTGATGGATCCGGCCACGATCTCCACCTCTTCCGTCTGCGATCTCGCATCGCATCGAGATCCGTGATTCCTTCGGCCCGCGACTTACGCGGCTGGAATCACGGTGCAGCCCGGTGAAAAATCGTGTGGATCTTGCTGAAAAACTGTGGACAACTAGCCACTTGTGAATATCCCCGTAGCTCATACCGGTGAGTCCTGAACGACTCATGGACGCCCCTCGGAGGGCCACTCGAGCCTCCTGCCGGGCCCGCCGGCACGGTTGCCGGAGAGCAGCACGACCACTACTCAGAGTGACAAATCTGAGGGTGAGTCGTCCGGTGGCGCCGAGGCCGGCGCGAGGGGCGCGGAAGCGGCTGCGAGCGCGGGAAAACCGGGAAACATGCCCGGACATGCGACGACCCCCGCCGGGGGGGAGAGCGGGGGTCGTCTCTCCGGCCGACTCGGGGGGGGAGGAGCCGGACCGGGTTAGCACGGTCGCGAACGATCCGTGACTTCCATGGTGTACCCGAGAGCCTTCTCAGGCAAACCCACACGCGCCAGCGTACGCCGAATGGCGGGCACATATGCTCAGGCTCGTGGAAAACCACTCCTTGCCGCGCACAGCCGCCTTCTTTGACCTGGACAAGACGGTCATTGCGAAGTCATCGACTCTGACCTTCAGCAAGTCCTTCTACCAAGGCGGGCTGATCAACCGGCGCGCCGTGCTGCGTACTGCCTATACCCAGTTCGTTTTTCTCGCGGGGGGCGCGGACCACGACCAGATGGAACGGATGCGTCAGTACCTCTCGGCGCTCTGCAAGGGCTGGAACGTCCAGCAGGTGAAGGAGATCGTCGCCGAGACGCTCCACGACCTGATCGACCCGATCATCTATGACGAGGCCGCGTCGCTCATCGAGGAGCACCACGCCGCCGGCCGTGACGTGGTCATCGTCTCCACCTCCGGCGCCGAGGTCGTCGAACCGATCGGTGAGCTGCTCGGCGCCGACCGGGTCGTGGCCACCCGCATGGTGGTCGGCGAGGACGGCTGCTACACCGGCGAGGTGGAGTACTACGCGTACGGGCCGACCAAGGCGGAGGCGGTGAGGGAACTCGCCGCATCCGAGGGGTACGACCTGGCTCGCTGCTACGCGTACAGCGACTCCGTCACCGACGTCCCGATGCTGAAGTCGGTCGGACATCCCTACGCCGTCAATCCGGGGCGCGAACTCCGCCGTGAGGCAACCCTGCGGGATTGGCCGATTCTCGACTTCAACCGTCCGGTACGGCTCAAGCGGCGGCTGCCGGCCTTCTCCATGACCCCGCGGCCGGCACTCGTGGCAGCCGCGGCGGTCGGCGCGGCGGCGACCGCCGGATTGGTCTGGTACGCCAGCCGCCGGCGCAGCATCACCTCACAGGCCACCCGCTGAACGCACTTCGAGCGACCGCGCTCCGAACCGCCAGAGGGAGCGAGCCGGAGGGGGCGAGCCGAAGGCAGCGAGCCGGAGGCAGCCTGACCAGCCTGGTCGGTTCACCCCTGTTGAACCTAAAAGTAAAGAAGTGCAGGTAGGGCTTCCGCATCGCTGCCCACCGGAGTACAAAGGATTTAACGGCCCGCGAGACCGAGGCTCATCCGAAAGGATCACCTTTAAACGCAAAAAGGCCCCACGGACCGAAGCATGAAAGCCGAGCACCCACGCGACGTCGACCCGTCGATTACGGGCCAGCCGCACCAGGTGACGGGCAAAGTACCCGACCTGATGGGCAAATTTCGAGGACGCATGGTAACTCGGGGATCGTGCCAGCGGCGGTACCAAACCGGTACCGCCGCAACCCTTTTCACGCACTTCTGCGCCCCTGCCCTGTGATGAGGTCGGGGCGCGTGCGTCGGGCCCGGGCGCTCGCGCAGGTCAGTCAGGCAGCGCCGCGCTGAAGCGCCTCACACACCGCCGTCGACTCCCTGACGCCGAGCTCCACCGCACGGCCGCAGTGTTTGATCCACGCGGCCATCCCCTCCGGCGTGCCGGCCAGGTACGCCTCGAATGCCGCGACGTAGGCGGCCCTGCCCTGCTCCGCATGGCCGACCTCCCCCGGACAGATCGACTTGGGGTCGAGACCGCTGCCGATGAGCACGATCCGCTCAGCCGCCCTCGCGACCAGCCCGTTGTTCGAGCAGAAGGGTCGCAGAGCCAGCAGTTCGCCGTGCACCACCGCCGCCGTCACCAGCGCCGGCGCCTCGCTACCCGCGATGATCAGCTCCGCCAGTCCGTCGAGACGGCCCGTCAGCTCGGCCACGTCCGGCAGCGGTGCCTCGATCAGCGGCTCGTCGACCGTCTCGCCGGAGAGGCGGGGCCGGCCGACCGTCTCATCGCTACCGGCACCGCTCGCCGCGACGAGGTGCAGCCGGGCCAGCACCCGAAGCGGCGACTGCCGCCAGATGGACAGCAGTTGGCCCGCCTCCGCGGTGAGCCGCAGAGCGGCGCCGACCGTACGCGCCTCGGGTTCGCTGCCGAAGTCCGTGCGCCTGCGGACCTCCTCCAGCGCCCAGTCCGCGCCCGCGAGCGCGGCGGAGCCGCGAGCTCCGCGCAGCGCGGCCTCGGAGGTGATCTCGTGACTGCGTCGGCGCATGACCCGGTGCCCGTAGACCCGGTCGACGGCCTTGCGCACGGAGTCCACGGAGTCGGCGACGCCCGGCAGGGTGCCGAGCGTGGCGAGTGGGTCGGCCGACGAGGCGTTCGTACTCATAAGTACCGAGGCTACGCGCCAAGGACGAGCGCCCCACCTTGGAGTGGTCTTCCTCACGATTGACGGACACCTCGTGCAATCACTCCACTACGCTAGGTGAACATGAAGATCGCTTTCGTAGGGAAGGGCGGCAGCGGCAAGACGACGCTGTCATCCCTCTTCATCCGCCACCTGGCCGCCAATGAAGCCCCCGTCGTCGCGGTGGACGCCGACATCAACCAGCACCTCGGGGTGGCGCTCGGCCTCGACGAAGCAGAAGCGGCCGCGCTGCCCGCGATGGGGGCGCATCTGCCCCTGATCAAGGACTATCTGCGCGGTTCGAACCCCCGCATCACCTCGGCCGACACGATGATCAAGACGACTCCTCCGGGCGAGGGGTCGCGGCTGTTGCGCGTCGTCGAGGACAACCCGGTGTACGACGCCTGTGCCCGCACGGTCCGTCTCGACGACGGTGACATCAGGCTCATGGCCACCGGGCCCTTCACGGAGTCGGACCTGGGCGTCTCCTGCTACCACTCCAAGGTCGGCGCGGTCGAACTCTGCCTGAACCACCTCGTCGACGGCCAGGACGAGTACGTCGTGGTCGACATGACCGCGGGGTCCGACTCCTTCGCCTCGGGCATGTTCACCCGTTTCGACATGACGTTCCTGGTCGCCGAACCGACGCTCAAGGGCGTGTCGGTCTATCGCCAGTACAAGGAGTACGCCCGCGACTTCGGCGTGGCGCTGAAGGTCGTGGGCAACAAGGTGCAGGGCCCGGACGACATCGAGTTCCTCCGTGAGGAGACGGGGGACGACCTGCTCGTCACGGTCGGGCACTCGCAGTGGGTGCGCTCCATGGAGAAGGGGCGACTTTCCCGTTTCGAGCTGCTGGAGGCGGACAACCGCATGGCGCTGCAGGCCCTGCAGAACGCGGCGGAGGACTCGTACGCGAGCCGCGACTGGGAGCACTACACCCGCCAGATGGTGCACTTCCACTTGAAGAACGCAGAGAGCTGGGGCAACGCCAAGACGGGCGCCGACCTGGCCGCACAGGTCGATCCGGCCTTCGTGCTCGGCGAGCAGACACTCGTGCCGCAACCCGGCTGACCGGCTGCCCCCGGCCGGCCGAGACCGCCGGCCGGGGACACCACTGCCAGGGGGCACCACCGACCCGGGGCACCGCCGACCCGGGGCACCACCGACCGGGGGACGACCTCGCTGTCGTATCCAAGCGTGATCAGCGCTTCTCGGACGGCTTCCGGGCAGTCGGTGGACCCGCCGCGGCCACCGACTTGGCAGCCAGATACTGATCCCAGCCGCCCTTCGGTGCCTCTCCGACATCCAGTTGGCGCAGTATTGCCAGCACCTCCGGGTCCTGCGCGTCCAGCCAGTCGGCGAGTTGACGGAACGACACGCACTTCACGTCCTTGTCCACACACACCGTCGCGATCGTCTCCTCGATCGCGCGCATGTACGTGCCGCCGTTCCATGATTCGAAATGGTTGCCGATGATCAGCGGGGCGCGGTTGCCCTGGTAGGCGCGGTAGAAGGCCTTGATCAGGCCGTCCCGCATCTGGTTGCCCCAGTACCTGTGCTTCGACGGGTCGCCCTTGGACGTGCCGGACTGGTTGACCATGAAGTTGTAGTCCATCGAAAGCGTTTCGAAGGCCCGGCCGGGCACCGGGACCAGTTGGAGGGAAAGATCCCACAGACCGAGTTCCTTGTGGGGCCACACCTGGTTGTTGATGCCGCTGGTGTCGTAGCGAAAGCCCAACTCAGCTGCGGCCCGCATGAAGTTCTTCCTGCCTTCCAGGCACGGCGTGCGGGCGCCGATGAGCTCCTTGTCGTAGTCGAAGGGGAGCGGCTCCGCGCCGGCGAGGCCGGCGTTGGTCTTCCAGTTCTTCACGAACGACTTGGCCTGCCTGATCTCGCTCTTCCACTCCTCGACGGACCAGCTTCCCACCCCGCGCTCGCCACAGAAGTGGCCGTTGAAGTGAGTGCCCACCTCGTTGCCGTCGAGCCAGGCACCTCGCAGCTCACGAACGGTGTCCTTGATGCCCTGGACATCGTTGAAACCGATGTCCGAGCTTCCGGCCGGGTGCTTCGGCGGGTCGTACATGGACCGCTTCTTCTCAGGGAGGAGATAGACGCCGCTGAGGAAGTACGTCATCGTCATGTCGTACTTCCTGCCGACCCTACGGAAGTGCGAGAACAGTTTCTGGCTGTCCTCGCCGGCGCCGTCCCAGGAGAACACCACGAACTGCGGCGGAGCCTGACCGGGCTTCAGCCGCTCGGGCTTGAGCAGTCCGGGCTGGGCGCCGGTGAACGCGGTGGATCCGTCACCGATGAGGCGGACCGCGCCCTTGGGGGTCGCGACGCCTTCGTCGCCTCCTGGACCGCCCGGTGACTCGAGGCTGTCGAACCCGGAACACCCGGCGAAACCTGCGACCAATGCCGCGGCGACGCCGCCGACGGCGACAACCCTCTTCGGGACGGCCAACATCCGCCCACCTCATTCCTGTGCCGATATGACTGTCTGACGGTGGCCCGGGGCAACCGCCAAACTCGCATCGCGAGGCCGGGAGGGAACGGCTGACAAGCCGTATCAAATGACTAATCGTCGAATCGGGTGAAAGACTGCCCCATTTGCGCAGAAAATAATGCCCGAGTCTTTACTCGCCATTACGATCCATTTACCGAACGTTTGACGATCCCGCCGCTGCACGCCGTGACCCACGGCCGCGCCCCCCATTCCGCGACCGCGCTGCCCCGGAGGAGACGGGAACCATGTCCTTCGCCCCCACCCGCACCAACGACCCTTCTCACGAGCCCGACAAGCCCGAGCAGAAGCGGCCGGCCCTCGCCGGTGCCCTCCTGTCACGCTTCCAGCGCCCGCACAGTCCGCCGCCCGGCACCGGCCGTCGCTTCCGCATCGCGGGCTCCGATCTCTCCGCGTCCGTCTCCGTCTTCCTGATCGCGCTGCCGCTCTCCCTCGGCATCGCGCTCGCCACCGGCGCACCGCTGCAGGCCGGGCTCGTCGCGGCCGCTGTCGGCGGCATCGTCGCCGGTCGCCTCGGCGGGTCGGCGTTGCAGGTCAGCGGCCCCGCCGCCGGACTGACCGTCGTCACCGCCGAGCTGATCCAGCTCTACGGCTGGCGCACCACCTGTGCTATCACCATCCTGGCCGGACTGTGCCAACTCGCTCTCGCGGCACTGCGGGTGGCGCGCTCCGCCCTCGCGGTCAGCCCGGCGATCGTCCACGGCATGCTGGCCGGCATCGGCGTCACCATCGCCCTTGCCCAGCTCCATATCGTCCTCGGCGGCACACCCCAGAGCTCGGCCGTCAGCAATGTCCAGGGGCTGCCGGCCCAGTTTGCCGATCTCCACCCGGCGGCACTGTCGGTCAGTGTCCTGACCGTCGCCGTGCTGCTTCTGTGGCCGCGCGTGCCGGGCCGCGCGGGCAGGATCGTACGGACGGTCCCGGCGGCGCTCGCCGCGGTGGCAGCGGCAACCGCGCTCGCCACGCTCGCCGGACTGCACCAGCCTCGGGTCGACCTGCCGTCGTGGCGCTCGCACGCACTGCCCGAGTTGCCGGAAGGACCGGCGCTCGGTCTGCTCGCCGCGGTACTCACCATCACACTGGTGGCGAGCGTCGAGTCCCTGCTGTCGGCCGTCGCCATCGACAAGCTGGCCGCCGCCCGCAAGAAGCCACGGGTACGCATCCCGCGGGCCGACCTCGACCGCGAGCTGGCGGGCCAAGGCGCGGCGAATGTCGTGTCCGGCGCGCTCGGCGGACTTCCCATCACCGGTGTCGCCGTCCGCAGTTCCGCAAACGTGGCCGCCGGCGCGGTGAGCCGGAACTCCACCATGCTGCATGGCCTTTGGGTCGTAGTCGCCGCGCTGCTGCTCGTGCCCGTCCTCGATCTGATTCCGCTGGCAGCGCTGGCAGCCCTGGTCATGGTCGTCGGCGTGCAGATGGTCAACATCACGCACCTGCGCAGCGTGCGGAAGAACCGCGAGATGCTCGTCTATGCGGCCACTCTGACCGCGGTGGTCCTTACCGGGGTTCTGGAGGGCGTCGTCATCGGCATCGCGATGGCCGTGGCGGTGGCGCTGCACCGGCTGACGCGAACCCGGATCACGGTCGAGGAAGAGGACGGAGTCCACCGGGTGCGCGCGCGCGGACAGTTGACCTTTCTCGCCGTGCCCCGGCTGAGCCGGATGCTGAGCCAAGTCCCCCACGGTGGCGACTGCGTGGTCGAGTTGGACGGCTCCTTCATGGACCACGCCGCGTACGAGGCCCTGCACGACTGGCAGACCGCCCACGCCGCGCAGGGCGGGACGGTCGAGATCACCGGACGGGCTGGAAGCCGGATCAGCGAGCCCGCCGACGAGTCGAACGGCTGCTGCCGCCCTTGGACGCCCTGGCGCAACCACCACTGCGACGATCGGCCGCGCAAGACGGACCCGCACCACCTGGCCAGAGGACTCAGTTCATTCCAGCGCAACACCGCCCCGCTGGTGCGCGACGAACTGGCGCGGCTCGCCCGTGAGGGTCAGCGTCCGTCGCAGCTCTTCATCACCTGCGCCGACTCCCGGCTCGTGACCAGCATGATCACGGCGAGCGGACCCGGTGATCTGTTCACCGTCCGCAATGTCGGCAATTTCGTGCCGCTGCCCGGCCAGGAGAGTTCGGACGACTCCGTGGCGGCCGCCATCGAGTACGCGGTCGACATCCTCGAGGTGAGCTCGATCACCGTCTGCGGCCACTCCGGCTGCGGCGCGATGCAGGCACTGCTCAACAGCCCGCCGGGGGCCTCCCCCACACCGCTCGGTCGCTGGCTGCGGCACGGCATGCCCAGCATGCAGCGCATGACGAACCGCCAGCGCTCCTGGGCCAGGATCTCCGGCCGCCTGCCCACCGACGCCGTAGAACAGCTCTGTCTGACCAATGTCGTCCAGCAACTGGAGCATCTGCGGGCCCATGAGCCGGTGGCACGGCGGCTCGCCGAAGGGTCGCTCCAGTTGCACGGGATGTACTTCCACGTCGGCGAGGCCCAGGCGTATCTCCTCACAAACCCCGCAGAGCATGAGATCGACGAGGTCTTCGACAGGGTGGCACCCGCCCCCTCCGCACTGGAGAAGTCCCGTGCCTGACCGCAGCACCTGAGTGGCTGCAAGCCTGCCTGGCGGCGCATGGTTGAACCGCTCACGCACCGCGTCCGTGAGAACGTATGGCCCCTCGTCCCCACCGCTCGGGGACGAGGGGCACCCATAGGTCTAAACCAATATTCGGAAGGCCCTTGTCACCCGGCCCTCCGGCTGATGAGCTATGGCCTGGGACACATACGCACAGAAGACGCCCTGAGAAAGGGAGATGTCGTGAGCAACGAGAGCCTGGCCAACCTTCTTAAGGAAGAGCGGCGGTTCGCCCCGCCGGCCGAGCTGGCAGCGAGCGCCAACGTGACCGCGGAGGCGTATGAGCAGGCCGCGGCGGACAGGCTTGGCTTCTGGGCCGAGCAGGCGCGTCGGCTCGACTGGGCCACCGAACCGACCGAGACCCTCGACTGGACCAACCCGCCCTTCGCGAAGTGGTTCGCCGACGGCAAGCTCAATGTGGCGTACAACTGCGTGGACCGCCACGTCGAGGCGGGCAATGCCGACCGCGTCGCCATCCATTTCGAGGGCGAGCCCGGCGACGGCCGCGCCATCACCTACGCCGAGCTCAAGGACGAGGTCTCCAAGGCCGCCAACGCCCTGCTCGAGCTCGGCGTCCGCAAGGGCGACCGAGTCGCGATCTACCTGCCGATGATCCCCGAGGCCGCCGTCGCGATGCTGGCGTGCGCCCGCATCGGCGCCGCGCACTCCGTGGTCTTCGGCGGCTTCTCCGCCGACGCCGTTGCCTCCCGCATCCAGGACGCCGACGCCAAACTGGTCATCACCTCCGACGGCGGTTACCGCCGCGGCAAGCCGAGTGCGCTCAAGCCCGCGATCGACGAAGCAGTTACCCGCTGCCCGCAGGTCGAGCACGTGCTCGTCGTGCGACGGACCGGCCAGGAGACCGCCTTCACCGAGGGCCGCGACGTGTGGTGGCACGACATCGTCGGCCGCCAGTCCGCGGAGCACACCCCCGAGGCCTTCGACGCCGAGCACCCGCTCTTCATCCTCTACACGTCCGGCACGACCGGTAAGCCGAAGGGCATCCTGCACACATCCGGCGGCTACCTCACCCAGACGGCCTACACCCACCACGCCGTCTTCGACCTCAAGCCCGAGTCGGACGTCTACTGGTGCACGGCCGACATCGGCTGGGTCACCGGCCACTCATACATCGTGTACGGACCGCTGGCCAACGGTGCGACACAGGTGATGTACGAGGGCACGCCCGACACCCCCCACCAGGGCCGCTTCTGGGAGATCGTGCAGAAGTACGGCGTCACGATCCTCTACACCGCGCCCACCGCGATCCGGACGTTCATGAAGTGGGGCGACGACATCCCCGCCAAGTTCGACCTGAGCAGCCTGCGGGTCCTCGGCTCTGTCGGTGAACCGATCAACCCCGAGGCGTGGATCTGGTACCGGGAGAACATCGGCGCCGGCAAGACCCCGGTCGTGGACACCTGGTGGCAGACGGAGACCGGCGCGATGATGATCTCGCCGCTGCCCGGCGTGACGGATGCCAAGCCCGGCTCCGCGCAGCGCCCGCTGCCCGGCATCTCGGCGACCGTCGTGGACGACGAGGCCAACGAGGTACCCAACGGCGGGGGCGGCTATCTCGTCCTCACCGAACCGTGGCCGTCCATGCTGCGCACCATCTGGGGCGACGACCAGCGCTTCCTCGACACCTACTGGTCACGCTTCGAAGGCAAGTACTTCGCGGGCGACGGCGCCAAGAAGGACGACGACGGCGACATCTGGCTGCTCGGCCGGGTCGACGACGTGATGCTGGTCTCCGGCCACAACATCTCGACCACCGAGGTCGAGTCCGCGCTGGTCTCCCACCCCAAGGTCGCGGAGGCAGCGGTCGTGGGCGCCACGGACGAGACAACCGGGCAGGCCATCGTGGCCTTCGTGATCCTGCGCGGCACGGCCAGCGAGGACGACAGCCTCGTGGACGACCTGCGCAACCACGTGGGCGCGACCCTCGGCCCGATCGCCAAGCCCAAGCGGATCCTGCCGGTGGCCGAGCTGCCGAAGACTCGCTCCGGAAAGATCATGCGCCGACTGCTGCGCGACGTGGCAGAGAACCGGCAGCTCGGCGATGTCACCACACTGACCGACTCCTCCGTGATGGACCTCATCCAGTCGAAGCTGCCGAGCGCCTCCTCCGAGGACTGACACCAGCGGTTTCCCTACGCAGCAACGCAGGCCCCCGCGTACCGCGCCGGGGGCCTGCGGTCGCCCTTCGCGGCTGCCAAGGCTGCCGCCGGGTAAGGTAAAGAACGCGTCAATGACGCAAACGTGCGATCCAAGATGCGCCGGGAAGTCTGGTCGGCACGTGTTTTGTGCTGTCCACCCGACCGGAGGTCCCAGCCCGTGGCCGCGCCCCGCCCCACCACCAGCCGCAAGTTCCTCGGACGTCTTCCGCTCCCCGAGCGGAACTACGTCGCGGACGCTCTGCGCACCGAGACCCTGGGGGGCGTGCTCCTCCTCGTCGCCGCGGTCGCCGCGCTGATCTGGGCGAACACCCCGCTGAGCGAGAGCTACACCTCCGTAGGCAACTTCCACATCGGCCCCGCCTCGCTCGGCCTCGATCTGTCGATCCAGCACTGGGCCGCCGACGGGCTGCTGGCGATCTTCTTCTTCGTCGCCGGGATCGAGCTCAAGCGTGAGTTGGTCGCCGGCGAACTGAGCGACCCCAAGGCCGCCGCTCTGCCCGTCATCGCCGCCGTCTGCGGCATGGCCATGCCGGCACTTGTGTACCTCGCGGTCACCGCCGCCGGAGGCGGCTCCACTGCCGGCTGGGCCGTCCCGACGGCCACCGACATCGCGTTCGCGCTGGCAGTGCTGGCGGTCATCGGCACGTCCCTGCCGTCGGCGCTGCGCGCCTTCCTGCTGACCCTCGCCGTCGTCGACGACCTCTTCGCGATCCTGATCATCGCCATCTTCTTCACGAGCGATCTGAACTTCGTCGCCCTCGGCGGCGCAGCAGTGGGTCTCGTCGTGTTCTGGCTGCTGCTGCGCATGGAGGTGCGCGGCTGGTACGTGTACGTGCCGCTCGCCCTCGTCATCTGGGGCCTCATGTACAACAGCGGCGTCCATGCCACCATCGCCGGTGTCGCTATGGGCCTGATGCTGCGCTGCTCCCGCCGCGAGGGCGAGGACCACTCGCCGGGCGAGCACATCGAGCATCTGGTCCGTCCCCTCTCCGCAGGTATCGCCGTCCCCCTGTTCGCGCTGTTCTCGGCCGGTGTCGCCATCACAGGCGACTCCCTCACCGATGTCTTCACCAAGCCCGAGACCCTGGGCGTCGTCCTTGGACTCGTGGTCGGCAAGGTACTTGGTGTTTTCGGCGGCACGTGGCTGGCCGCGCGCTTCACCAAGGCCGAGCTGAACGAGGACCTGGCCTGGCCGGACGTCCTGGCGCTCGCCACACTCGCCGGCATCGGATTCACCGTCTCGCTGCTCATCGGCGAACTCGCCTTCGCCGGCGACGCGACGCTGACGGACGAGGTGAAGGCCGCGGTACTGATGGGGTCACTGATCGCCGCCGTTCTCGCCGCGGTCCTGCTGAAACTGCGGGTACGCACCTACCAGGCCCTGTCTGCGGAGGAGGAGCGCGACGAGGACATGTCCGGGGTACCGGACGTCTACGAGCAGGACGACCCGGCCTACCACCTGAGGATGGCCGCGATCTACGAGAAGAAGGCCGAGGAGCACCGCAGGATGGCAGAAGCGGCCGGGGCGTCGCGCGACGGCGACGACGGTCCGGCATGATCTGACAGGACTCGTGACAAGGCAAATCGAAGAGGAGAGGGAGTCAGCGATGAGCGATCCCGGCAACACCACAGCGAACGCTGTCGGCGCCGAGCGCAGTCTCGGCCAGCTGGTCGCCTCGGCGACCGCCGAGATGTCCGCGCTGGTACACGACGAGATCGCGCTGGCGAAGGCCCAGTTGCGGCAGGACGTGAAGAAGGCCGGTATCAGCGGCGGCGCGTTCAGCGCCGCCGGAGCGGTGCTGATCTTCTCGCTGCCGATGTTGAGCTTCGCGCTCGCCTACGGCATCCATGCCTGGAGCGGCTGGCACATCTCGGTCTGCTTCCTGCTCTCCTTTGCGGCCAATGTCCTGGTGGCCTTCCTGCTCGGCCTGATCGGAATGGTTTTCGCGAAGAAGGCGAAGCGAGGCAGGGGCCCGCAGAAGGCAGTCGCGTCCGCCAAGGAGACGGCTGCCGTACTGGGCAACGTCAAGCCGCGTCCGCGAGGAACCGGGCAGCCCGAGCTCACCGGCGGAACCCGCGAGGACAAGATCGCCGTATGAGCCATATGGGCCGTACGGCCGGAGCCTCGGCCGACGGCCGCTGTGGCCGGTCAGTGGCGAACGAGGCGTGCGCAGTTGTGGCACGCTCATCAGCATGACGGTCCCTGATTCCGGCCACGGCAGCTTCGGCACCCTCGGCAGTCCCGTACGCATCGACGGTCCCTGGACCCACCGCGACGTGGCGGCCAATGGTGCCCGCTTCCATATCGCCGAGATGGGTGACGGACCGCTGGTGATGCTGCTGCACGGCTTCCCGCAGTTCTGGTGGACGTGGCGCCATCAGCTGACCGCGCTCGCCGACGCCGGCTTCCGGGCGGTGGCGATGGATCTGCGCGGCGTGGGCGGCAGCGACCGGACGCCGCGCGGTTACGACCCCGCCAACCTCGCGCTGGACATCACGGGTGTCGTGCGCTCGCTCGGCGAGCCGGACGCGGCTTTGGTCGGGCACGACCTGGGCGGGTATCTGGCGTGGACGGCGGCCGTGATGCGGCCCAAGCTGGTGCGCCGGCTCGCGGTCTCCTCGATGCCGCACCCCCGGCGGTGGCGTTCGGCGATGCTGTCCGACTTCGCGCAGAGCCGTGCGGGCTCCTACGTGTGGGGCTTTCAGCGTCCGTGGCTGCCGGAGCGTCAACTCATCGCGGACGATGCCGCGTTGGTGGGCGAGCTGATCGAAAGCTGGTCCGGCCCGCAGCCGCTCGGCGAAGAGGCCGTCGACGTCTACCGGCGGGCGATGTGCATCCCGTCGACGGCGCACTGCTCGATCGAGCCGTATCGGTGGATGGTGCGGTCGTTGGCCCGACCCGACGGAATCCAGTTCAACCGGCGGATGAAACGTCCGGTGCGGGTGCCCACGCTGCATCTGCACGGCTCACTCGATCCGGCGATGCGGACCCGCAGCGCGGCGGGTTCCGGCGAGTACGTCGAAGCGCCGTACCGGTGGCGGCTGTTCGACGGTCTGGGCCACTTCCCCCACGAGGAGGATCCGGTGGCGTTCTCGAACGAGCTGATCAACTGGCTCAAGGACCCCGAGCCCGACCGGTAGGCCGACGTGGCACTTTCGCGCACGCGGAAGAACGGTTGTCCGACGAACAGCCAATTGCCTGGCGCATAGGCCAATTGGCGGCCCCCGACACGGTTACCGACCATGGGGCCCGGGCACACGTCCGGGTATGGGCTGGACGCACGACTACGGTGACGCAGCACGCAACCGCCGCTCGGCCAGTGGGCCGATCCCCCACGAGACAGGTGGCCTTCAGAGCGAGGACCACGAGCATCCCGGGCAGGGGATGGGCATTCCGCGCATCCTCAGGCGCCGCGCGCGCTGGGTGTCCGCGCGCCTGCGCCACCATCACCGGGACTGACCCCGCTGCCCCGGCATCACCGGTGACACATTGGCCGGGCCTCGGCAGGACCGGAGTTCCCGAAGCCCCGGGGCCGTGCCCGAGGGGGCCGGGCGCCGGGGCCCCGCGGACCGCGCTCTACAGCGCGCATTCCTGACTGTCGACCTGCTGGTTGGCCGTACGGCCCAGGGCGATGTCCTCGCGGATCTCGTCGGCCGTGAGGGCGTAGCCGGTGTCGGCGTCGTCCAAGGACCTGGCGAAGATGACGCCGTAGACCTTGCCATCGGTCGTGAGCAGCGGACCGCCGGAGTTGCCCTGGCGCACCGTCGCGAACAGTGAGTAGACGTCGCGGCGGACGGTGCCGCGGTGGTAGATGTCTGGGCCGTTGGCGTTGATCCGGCCGCGGATACGGGCGGAGCGGACGTCGTACGAGCCGTTCTCCGGGAAGCCCGCGACGATCGCGCTGTCGCCGCTGCGCGCGTCGCCCTCCTCGAAGTCGGTGAACTCGAGCGGCCGCGCGTTGAGGTCGGGGACGTCCAGGACGGCGATGTCGCGCTCCCAGTCGTAGAGGACGACCTTGGCGTCGTAGAGCCGGCCCTCGCCGCCTATCTGCACGGTCGGCTCGTCCACGCCGCCGACGACGTGCGCGTTGGTCATCACGCGGCGCCGGTCGAAGACGAAGCCGGTGCCTTCGAGTACCTTGCCGCAGCTCGGGGCCGTGCCGACGACCTTGACGATGGACTGTTTGGCGCGTGCTGCGACGGGACTGCCGACGAGTGCCGGGTCGGGCGCCTTAACCTCGGTGATGGGCTCGTTGGTGAACGGGCTGAAGACCTGCGGGAAGCCGTTCTGGGCGAGCACGGAGGTGAAGTCCGTGAACCAGGTGTCGGCCTGATCAGGCAGCACACGGTCCACCCCGAGCAGCACCTTCGAACTCCGGACCTCCTTGCCCACGGTGGGCAACGCCGCCTGGGCGAGCAAGGAGCCGATCAGCCAGGCGACCAGCAGCATCGCGACGACGTTGACCAGCGCGCCGCCGGTGGCGTCCAGGGCGCGAGCAGGTGACCAGGTGATGAAACGGCGCAGCTTGTTGCCGAGATGGGTGGTGAAGGCCTGGCCGATCGAGGCACAGACGATCACGATGACGACGGCGACTATCGCGGCCGTGATGGACACTTCCGAGTCGTCGGTCAGCGCATTCCAGATCACCGGGAGCAGATAGACGGCGACGAGTCCGCCGCCGAGGAACCCGATGACCGACAGGATGCCGACGACGAAGCCCTGACGATAGCCGACGATCGCGAACCACACGGCGGCGACCAGCAACAGGATGTCCAGCACGTTCACCGTCATGCCTCGCAGTGTCGTCGCCGGATGCTCTGTCCGGCTGGGTCGGCCCACGGCGCGCTGCCGCTTCGAGATGTCGCGCCCCGCCGGGAGCGCAGTACTGGATCAGCCTGTCATGCGTGCCAGTCCAGCGGGACCTGCTTGGCGCGGTCCCATGGTCGCTCCCAGCCGGCGAAGTGGAGGATCCGGTCGATGACTCCGGCCGTGAAACCCCAGACCAGAGCCCCTGCGACCGTGAAAGCGGGTCCTGCGTGACCGCGCGGGTGCACGGCCGTCGCACGGTTGGCCGGGTCCGTGAGATCTGCCACGGGCACGGTGAAGACCCGCGCGGTCTCGGCGGGGTCGACCGCTCCGACCGGGCTGGGGGCGCGCCACCATCCCAGTACGGGCGTCACGACAAAACTGCTCACCGGGATGTAGAGCTTGGGCAGCACGCCGATGATCTGGACGCCCGACGGGTCGAGACCGGTCTCCTCTTCGGCCTCCCGCAGCGCGGCGCGCAGAGGGCCTGCGGTCGCCGGGTCGCCGTCCGCGGGATCGAGCGCCCCGCCGGGGAAGGAGGGCTGTCCGGCGTGCGACCGGAGGGTGCCCGCACGCTCCATGAGCAGCAGCTCGGGGCCCTTGGCGCCTTCACCGAAGAGGACGAGCACGGCTGACTGGCGGCCGTGGCCGCTCGCGGGCGGCAGGAAGCGGCTGAGCTGGTGCGGCTCGACGGTGTCTGCAGCGCGCACCACGGGGCCGAGCCACTCTGGCAGGCCCTCCGTGGTGACGACCACGTCCTCGTCGACGACGACCTTGCCGTCGCTCTGCTGCTCGAAGCGCTTGTACGTCTCTTCTCCTGTGCGTGTCATCGGCACCCCCTCACAGACAACGCCGCGGGGCACCTCGATCGTTCCGTTCGGGGCTGCGTCACTCGATCGTGCCCAGGGCCGGGGCCGGTTCGCCCGGGTAGTCCGGGGGCGGCTTGAGGCGCTGGCCGGGCCGGCCGCCCATTTCGTACTTCAGGAGCTTGGCCGCCTTCCCGGGGTCGGTCTCGCCCTCCCCGTATGCCGGGCAGAGGTGTGCGATCGGGCAGGCGCCGCACGCAGGCTTACGGGCGTGGCAGATACGGCGGCCGTGGAAGATCACCCGGTGGGAGAGCATCGTCCACTCGCTCTTCGGGAAGATCTTGGCGATCTCGGCCTCGATCTTCACCGGGTCGTCCTGCTCGGTCCACTTCCATCGCCGGGCGAGCCGCATGAAGTGGGTGTCCACGGTGATGCCGGGGACGCCGAAGGCGTTGCCCAGGACGACGAAGGCGGTCTTGCGGCCCACTCCCGGCAGCGAGACCAGGTCCTCCAGCCGGCCGGGGACCTCGCCACCGAAGTCGTCGCGGATGGCGGCGGACAGGCCCATGATCGCCTTGGTCTTGGCCCGGAAGAAGCCGGTGGGGCGGATGAGCCCCTCGACCTCCTCGGGCTTCGCCGCGGCCAGGTCCTCCGGCGTGGGGTACTTCGCGAAGAGCGCGGGCGTCGTCTGGTTGACCCGGAGGTCGGTGGTCTGCGCGGAGAGAACCGTCGCGATCAGCAGCTGGAACGCGTTCTCGAAGTCGAGCTCGGGGTGGGCGTAGGGATAGACCTCGGCCAGCTCCCGGTTGATACGGCGGGCGCGTCTGACCATGGCCAGTCGCGATTCCGATTTAACCGATTTCTTCCTTTTGCCCGAGTTGGGCATCCGCTGTTCGCCCACGGCGGAATTCTCCTTGGCGGACACGCTCCCAGCCCCCTCGGCCTGTGCTCTCACCGGCGAATTGGACACCCGGCCAGCCTAAAGGCCGCCACCGACATCCGCCCCGGTCCCCGGTGATCAGGACACGATCGGGCCCCTGCCGTAGGGAGAGGCGCGCCCGTGCGTCAAACTTGTTGTGATTGATCGCACGATTGTTTACCACCGGGGTCCGTTTCCCCGGTGACGCCCCTCGGGGCACAGTGTCCCCGGGCCGGCACGGCACGGTCCGGCATCATGGGACCAACGTCCCCTGAGCAGGTCGACAAGGAGAGAACTCGTGGACGACGTTCTGCGGCGCGCCCCGCTCTTCGCGGCGCTCGATGACGAGCAGGCCGCGGAGCTCCGCGCCTCGATGAGTGAAGCGACGCTCGCCCGCGGCGACGCGCTCTTCCACGAGGGCGAACCGGGCGACCGCCTCTACGTGGTCACGGAAGGCAAGGTCAAGCTCCACCGCACCTCCCCCGACGGCCGCGAGAACATGCTCGCCGTGCTCGGTCCGGGCGAGCTGATCGGCGAGCTGTCCCTCTTCGACCCGGGCCCCCGTACCGCAACCGCCACCGCGCTGACCGAGGTCAAGCTCCTCGGGCTCGGCCACGGCGACCTCCAACCGTGGCTGAATGTCCGGCCCGAGGTGGCCACGGCCCTGCTGCGCGCGGTCGCCCGCCGGCTCCGCAAGACCAACGACCAGATGTCCGACCTGGTCTTCTCCGACGTCCCGGGTCGTGTGGCCCGTGCGCTCCTCGACCTGTCGCGCCGCTTCGGCGTGCAGTCGGAGGAGGGCATCCACGTCGTCCACGACCTCACCCAGGAAGAGCTGGCCCAGCTGGTCGGCGCCTCCCGCGAGACCGTGAACAAGGCGCTGGCCGACTTCGCCCAGCGCGGCTGGCTGCGCCTGGAGGCCCGTGCGGTGATCCTGCTGGACGTGGAGCGGCTGGCCAAACGTTCCCGTTGAGGAACCCCGCCGGACACACCGAGCGACTGCGCGAAAGGGGCCGCCCACATGATCCGGGCGGCCCCTTTCGCGTGGATCAGCGCTTGCTGCCGTCCACGATCAGCGGGTTGCCCGAGCCGCCGCCGCACGGCACGGCGTAGACCGGGTTCTTCTGTGCCGCCTCCTTGAACGCCTCGATGCACTGGTTGGCCAGGACCTTGTCGCTGAGCGAGTCGTTGAGGATCTTGTTGGCCTTGGCGATGCCCTCGGCCTCGATCCGCCGGCGTTCCGCCTCCGCCTTCGCGGTGCGCGCCGCCTCGGTCGCCCGTTCCGTGGCCTGCTGTTGCTGGATCTTGCGGTCGATCTGGTCCTGCAGCTGCTCGGACGGCCGAACGTTGCGGAGGTTGACGGTCGTGACGGCGATCCCGCGCGGCGCCAGCCGCTCCTTGATCAGGTCGGCGATCTCGGTGTTGATCTTCTCGCGCGCGGAGGTGTAGCCCTCCTCGCTGGTGTGCCGGGCGAAGACGTTACGGATGATCTCCCGGCTGTCCGGGAAGACCAGGCGCTGCTGGATGGCGTCCTCACTACCGGCCAGCTTGTAGAGCTCGATGGCCTTGGCCGGGGTGACCGCCCACTTCACTGTCACCTCCGCGTACATGACGCCGCCCTGTGAGGAGCGCACCTCGACCACGTCCTTGTCGGAGAGGTTGAGGTCGACCGGCCGGGTGGAGAACGTCGTGACGTTGGTGAACGGCGAGGTGATGTTCATACCGGAGTTCATCGGCGTGCCCACCTTGCCGAAGGTGACCGGGACGCCCACCTCGTAGGCGCTGACGACGTGCACACAGCTGACCACGCCCGAGAAGAGACCGGCTATGAGCGCCCCTGCCGCGCCGAGCTTGAGGCCCCTGTTGTCGCCGCCTCTGGCGACGAGATACATCACCGCGGCGGCGATGACGAGGATGACGAACAGGACGAACACGTTTTCCCCCCGAGGGACTGATACCGCAAAAAGTAAGCGGAGCGTAAAGCATCCTCCGCAGCAGGACGCCGGGGGGTGGCCGACCAGTTCCCCAGGCAGGTCCCGGGGTCGGTCAGGGGGCCGTCGCGGGTCGGTCAGGGAGCCGTCAGCGGGTCGTTCCGCGGGTCGGTCAGGGCTGTCCGATCAGACCGTGCTCCAGCAGGTACTCGAGCTGCGCCCGCACCGACAGTTCGGCGGCGGGCCACAGGGACCTGTCGACGTCCGCGTAGACGTGCGCGACGACCGCTGCCGCGGTCGCGCAGCCGTTCTCAACCGCCGTCTCCACCTGGGCGAGCCGGTTCGCCCGGTGGGCCAGGTAGAAGTCGACGGCCCCTTGGGCGTCGTCGAGTACCGGACCGTGGCCCGGCAGCACCGTGTGGATGCCGTCGTCGACGGTGAGGGAGCGCAGCCGCCGCAGCGAGTCGAGGTAGTCGCCGAGCCTGCCGTCGGGATGCGCGACGACGGTCGTGCCTCGGCCGAGGATCGTGTCGCCGGTCAGCACGGCACGGTCGGCGGGCAGATGGAAGCTCAGCGAGTCGGCGGTGTGGCCGGGAGTGGGGACGACCCGCATCTCCAGTCCGCCGGTGGTGATCACGTCCCCCGCTGCGAGCCCTTCGTCGCCGAGTCGCAGCGCCGGGTCGAGGGCACGGACGTCCGTACGAGTCAGTTCCGCGAGGCGGGAGGCGCCCTCGGCATGGTCCGGGTGGCCGTGGGTGAGCAGGGTGAGGGCGATCCGCTTGCCCGCGCGTTCCGCCGTGGCGATGACGGCCCGCAGGTGCCCCTCGTCGAGCGGGCCCGGGTCGACGACGACCGCGAGTTCGGAGTCCGGCTCGGAGACGATCCAGGTGTTCGTGCCGTCGAGGGTCATCGCCGACGGATTCGGCGCGAGGACATTGACGGCCCGGGCTGTGGCAGGTCCCGACAGGGCGCCGCCACGAGGCTGGCCCGGGAGGGTGGCTGCGTCGGTCATCACGGACCTCCCGTCGTCGGGACGTGCTTGGTGAACTCCTCGTGCCCCGGCCAGCTCAGGACGACCTCCCCGTTCTCCAGCCGGGCCTTGGCCAGCACAGGGGCCAGATCCTGGCTCGCCGCGGCCCGCAGCGCCTCCGCGGAGGTTCCGTGCACCTGGAGCGTCCGCAGTGTCGCGACGGTCGGCGGCATCATCAGCAGCTCGCCCTTGTCGTATCCGTCCGCCGCATCCGCCGGGCTGATCCAGACCGTGGTCTCCGCCTCCGTCGAGACGTTGCGGGTGCGCTGGCCCTCGGGAAGGGCGGCCACGAAGAACCAGGTGTCGTAGCGGCGCGGCTCGAACTCGGGTGTGATCCAGCGTGCCCATGCGCCCAGCAGGTCGGAGCGCAGCACGAGGCCCCTTCGGTCCAGGAAGTCAGCGAAGGACAGGTCCCTGTCGACCATGGCCTGCCGGTCCGCCTCCCAGTCGTCACCGGTCGTGTCGCCGACGACCGTGCCGGGGGTGCGGCCGGCGAGCAGGACGCCCGCCTCCTCGAAGGTCTCGCGCACCGCCGCGCACACGATCGCCTGGGCGGACGCGGTGTCGTCGACGCCGAGGCGCTGCGCCCAGACGTCGAGGGAGGGACCCGCCCAGCGCACTGGCCGGTCGTCGCGCGGGTCCACGCCGCCCCCCGGGTACGCGTACGCGCCGCCGGCGAAGGCCATGGAGGTGCGGCGGCGCAGCATGTGGACAGCCGTGCCGTCCGCCGTGTCACGCAGCAGCATCACCGTGGCGGCCCGCTTGGGGGTCACGGCGGTGAGCTCTCCGCTCGTGAGTGCGCGGATGCGGTCGGGCCATTCCGGCGGGTACCACTGACCATTGGACATGGGCGGATGCTATGCGCTTCCGCGCCGATGTTCGAGAGCCTCCCTTGCGCCGAGCCTCCTGTCCGCTGCGCCTCACGGGCCGGCCGCGGCTGCCGCCCTTCTGGATCAGGTCGACCTCGTCCATGAGGCTGTCGCCGAACTCCGCCTGCCGCAGACGTGCTTTCGAGTCGCCGTCGAGGCCCTGCGGGTTGCAATGGACCGGCGACCGGACGGCCGCCCTACGACAGCGGCCCCGTGACCGCCGGAGAACCGGCGGCCGCAGGGCCGTACGTATGGCGGGGATGTACTTGCCGCAGGCTCAGTCCTGGACGAGCTCCACCTGGATCTCGACCTCGACCGGAGCGTCCAGCGGAAGCACCGCGACGCCCACCGCGCTGCGCGCGTGCACGCCCTTGTCGCCGAGCACCTCGCCCAGCAGTTCGCTCGCACCGTTGAGGACCGCGGGCTGGCCGGTGAAGTCGGAGGCGGACGCCACGAAGCCGACGACCTTCACCACACGGGCGATGCGGTCCAGATCGCCGACGACCGACTTGACGGCCGCCAAAGCGTTCAGCGCACAGGTGCGGGCGAGTTCCTTGGCCTCCTCGGGGGTGACCTCCGCGCCCACCTTGCCGGTGACCGGCAGCTTGCCCTCGACCATCGGAAGCTGGCCGGCGGTGTAGACGTACGCACCCGAGATCACGGCCGGCTGGTAGGTGGCGAGCGGCGGCACGACCGCCGGAAGCGTCAGCCCGAGTTCGGCGAGCTTCGCATCGACCACGCCGCTCATGAGGCCCTCTCCCGCTTCAGGTAGGCCACGAGCTGCTCGGGGTTGTTCGGCCCGGGAACGACCTGGACGAGCTCCCACCCGTCCTCGCCCCAGGTGTCCAGAATCTGCTTGGTCGCGTGCACGAGAAGGGGCACGGTCGCGTATTCCCACTTGGTCATGGAGGCGACTGTAGCCGCACCCTCCGCTTCCTTCGTGACGCAGCCCGCAGGCAGCCTCGTGCGTAGGGCGCGGTTCGACTGGTTAGGCTCGAATACGTGAGCAGGCTCCAGGTCGTCAGCGGCAAGGGCGGTACCGGTAAGACCACGGTGGCCGCCGCACTCGCGCTCGCCCTCGCGACCGAGGGGAAGCGGACTCTCCTCGTCGAGGTCGAGGGCAGGCAGGGCATCGCCCAGCTCTTCGAGACGGAGGCCCTTCCCTACGAGGAACGCAAGATCGCCGTCTCCTCGGGCGGCGGGGAGGTGTACGCGCTGGCCATCGACGCCGAGCGTGCCCTCCTCGACTATCTCCAGATGTTCTACAAGCTCGGCAGCGCCGGCCGTGCCCTGAAGAAGATCGGCGCGATCGACTTCGCCACGACGATCGCCCCGGGCGTCCGGGACGTTCTGCTGACCGGCAAGGCCTGCGAGGCCGTACGCCGGCGGGACAAACAGGGCCGTTACGCCTACGACTACGTGGTCATGGACGCCCCGCCCACCGGTCGCATCACCCGCTTCCTGAACGTCAACGACGAGGTGGCGGGGCTGGCCAGGATCGGCCCGATACACAACCAGGCGCAGGCCGTGATGCGTGTCCTCAAGTCCCCGGAGACCGCCGTCCATCTGGTGACGCTCCTGGAGGAGATGCCGGTCCAGGAGACCGCCGACGGCGTCGCGGAGCTGCGCGCCGCCGAACTCCCGGTCGGCAACGTCATCGTGAACATGGTCCGCCCGCACCTCCTCGACGAGGACGCGGTACGCGACGCGTCGAACGGCCGGCGCGGCGCCATCACCAAGGCGCTCACGGCGGCCGGTGTCGGCCGCGCCGCCGGGCTGGTCACCCCGCTCCTCGAGCAGGCGGCCGAGCACGCTCAGCGCGTCGAGCTGGAGCGCGAGCAGCGCAGGGCGCTGAACACCCTTGACCTGGGCGCGTACGAACTCCCCGTGCTGAGCGAAGGAGTCGACCTGTCGGGGCTCTACCAACTGGCGAAGGAACTGCGCAAGCAAGGGGCCGGCTCATGACCCTGGATGCATCGGCCCTGCTCGAGGTCGATCCGCTCATCGACGACCCCGCCACGCGCATCATCGTGTGCTGCGGCGCCGGCGGCGTCGGCAAGACGACGACGGCAGCGGCCCTCGGCGTCCGGGCGGCCGAGCGCGGCCGCAAGGTCGTCGTCCTCACCATCGACCCGGCACGGCGGCTGGCGCAGTCCATGGGCATCGACTCCCTCGACAACACGCCGCGCAGGGTCAAGGGCATCGACGGCGACGGCGAACTGCACGCCATGATGCTCGACATGAAGCGGACCTTCGACGAGATCGTCGAGGCGCACGCCGACGCCGACCGGGCCCGCGCGATCCTGGAGAACCCCTTCTACCAGTCCCTGTCGGCCGGTTTCGCGGGCACGCAGGAGTACATGGCCATGGAGAAGCTGGGCCAGCTGAGGGCGCGCGACGAGTGGGACCTGATCGTCGTCGACACCCCGCCGTCCCGCTCGGCCCTGGACTTCCTCGACGCGCCGAAGCGGCTGGGGTCGTTCCTCGACGGCAAGTTCATCAAGCTGCTGATGGCCCCGGCGAAAATGGGTGGCCGGGCAGGGATGAAGTTCCTCAACGTCGGCATGTCGATGATGACCGGGACGCTGGGCAAGCTCCTCGGCGGCCAACTGCTGCGTGACGTGCAGACGTTCGTGGCGGCGATGGACACGATGTTCGGCGGCTTCCGTACGAGGGCGGATGCGACGTACCGGCTCCTGCAGGCCCCCGGGACGGCGTTCGTCGTGGTCGCGGCGCCCGAGCGGGACGCGCTGCGCGAGGCGGCGTATTTCGTCGAGCGGCTGGCCGCGGAGAACATGCCGCTCGCCGGCCTGGTTCTGAACCGGGTGCACGGCAGTGGGGCGGCGCGGCTGTCCGCGGAGCGGGCACTGGCCGCGGCGGAAAATCTTGACGAAGGCGGCATTGTGGATCAGGGGGCCGGGAAGACTGGTGTTCGTGACATCACGGACGTCGCCCCCTCTCCCGAATCGGCATCCGCGGGTCACTCCACAGAGACGCGTTCCGAGGCCTCCGCCTCCGACGGGCGGACCGCGCAACAGCTGGACGGGCAGACCACACACCAGCTGACTGCGGGTCTGCTGCGTCTGCATGCCGAGCGGATGCAGGTGCTCGCCCGCGAGCAGCGCACACGCGACCGCTTCACCGCGCTCCATCCGGAGGTGGCGGTGGTGGAGGTGCCCGCCCTGCCGGGCGATGTGCACGACCTCTACGGCCTTCGCGCGATCGGCGACCGCCTCGCGACCGCCGACGCCGGGCCGACGGGCGCGGCGTAAGGCGGCGACGTCTGCACTGCGGGGGCGCGGCGCGCTCGAGTGTGGCGACACCGGGCCGCACTTCTCGCGCCGCGACAGGCGCTCAATGGTGACGTCGTACGGGGGAGCGGCCGGAAACAGGCTGTGCGGGGCGGGAGGCGCGGTGCCGCGCCACAGGGGCCGGCCGACGGAGAGCATCGCCCCGCCACGGGATCGCGCCCATGGCGAAAGCGGGCGTTCCGGGCTGCCGCACCCGTACGGGCACAGCGCACACCCGCGACTCGCAGGCGCACCACTCACCGCAGCGAAACCCGTGCCCTGCCGAGTCCGGCCCCGCGGTTCGCGCCGCCGCCCGGCCGGTCAGCCGACCGCCGCGTACACCTCGTACGTCTCGTCGTCGTCGAGCGCCACGGGCAGTATCCCCGCGCTGCGCTCGTATTCCGTACGCGCGGTCTCGAGCAGTCTGCGCCAGGAGGTGACCGTCGGCCGCCGGCGCAGCAGTGCGCGCCGCTCCCGCTCGGTCATTCCACCCCAGACGCCGAACTCGACGCGGTTGTCGAGCGCGTCGGCCAGGCACTCGGTTCGCACCGGGCATCCGGTGCACACCGCCTTGGCCCTGTTCTGCGCTGCCCCTTGTACGAACAGTTCATCCGGATCGGTAGTGCGGCAGGCTGCCTGCGCACTCCAGTCGGTTACCCAGCCCATGCCGGCGCCGTCCTCTCCCGAATCGAGGCTCCCCCACGGCGGCAGCGGCATATTCACCGCTGCCAGTTGAGGACGTTACGGAAGGTGGGCACAGCGCAACACCCCCGTGGGGCCCAATCTTGAATGGCCCGAACGGACTATGCGTACGCGGCAGATCACCCAGGGGAGTGACCTGGGGGCATATGGAACATAACCGACACCGTGGGGCAGTTCGGCTAGGTCAGACGGGACGTCTGATGACACATGCGTCACATTCGGACACGACTGACGGGCACACTTCCGCCGGATTCGGGGATGGCGGAAGTTGTGTCAGGAACTTGGTGCAAAACCGCACTGCTGTGACAGTTGGGAGTAGCTTAGGCCAACGCCTTTATGCCTGTCCGGCGAATGAGAACGTAGGCTGCCCTCATGCCAAAGAAGCGCTCGGGCGGCGGTCTGACCGGGACCCAGCAGGCCGCCAAGTTCCTCGGTGTCAGCGTGCTCGCCGGAGCGGTGCTGGCGGGCATCGCCCTGCCTGCCGCCGGAGCGCTGGGACTCGCAGCCAAGGGAACGGTCGAGGGATTCGACACGATCCCCGCCAACCTCAAGACGCCGCCGCTGAGTCAGCGCACCACGATCCTCGATTCCGAGGGCGGGCAGATCGCCACGGTCTACTCCCGTGACCGCACGGTCGTGCCCCTCGCGGAGATCTCGCCCTACATGCAGAAGGCGATCGTCGCCATCGAGGACGCCCGGTTCTACGAGCACGGCGCGATCGACCTCAAGGGCGTGCTGCGCGCGCTGAACAAGAACGCGCAGTCGGGCGGCGTCTCGGAAGGCGCCTCCACACTCACGCAGCAGTATGTGAAGAACGTTTTCGTCGAGGAGGCCGGCGACGACCCGGACAAGGTCGCCCAGGCCACCCAGCAGACGCTCGGCCGGAAGATCCGCGAACTGAAGTACGCGATCCAGGTCGAGGAGGAACTGGGCAAGAAGAAGATCCTCGAGAACTATCTCAACATCACCTTCTTCGGGCAGCAGGCGTACGGCATCGAGGCGGCCTCGCAGCGCTACTTCTCCAAGAAGGCCAAGGACCTGAGGCTGGAAGAGGCCGCGCTGCTCGCCGGCATCGTCCAGTCACCGAGCCGCTTCGACCCGGTCAACGACTCGGAGGAGGCCACCAAGCGCCGCGACATCGTGCTGCAGCGTATGGCCGACGTCCGCGACGTCTCCCAGGCAGAGGCGGACCGGGCGAAGGCGACCCCGATCGACCTGAAGGTAAGCAAGCCCAAGAACGGCTGCATCACCGCCGTCAACGGCGCGGGCTTCTTCTGCGACTACGTGCGCCAGGTGTTCCTGACCGACCCGGTCTTCGGCAAGACCAGGGAGGACCGGCTCAAGGTCTGGAACCAGGGCGGTCTGACGATCAGGACCACGCTGGACCCGCAGGCCCAGGCATCCGCGCAGAACTCGATAAAGGACCACGTCTACCAGACCGACAAGGTCGCCTCGGCCGTGACACTGGTCCAGCCGGGGACCGGCAAGATCGTGGCGATGGGCCAGTCCAAGCCGTACGGCTTCGGCAAGAACGAGACCCAGATCAACTACTCGGTCAACTACGGCATGGGCGGCTCGAACTACGGCTTCCCGGTCGGTTCGACGTTCAAGCCGTTCCTGGCAGCGGCTGCCCTGGAGCAGGGCAAGCCGCCGACGCAGGTGTACCCGTCGCCGTACAAGATGCCGTACCCGCAGTCGGTGCCGGGCTGCAACGGCAAGCCGTGGGTCAACACCGCGAACGAGGTCCTGGAGAACGAGAACGAGTCCGAGGTCGGGCCGTACGCGCTCAAGGAGGCGATGGCCAAGTCGGTCAACACCTACTTCGTGCAGATGATTGCCGAGACCGGCACGTGCCCGGTCATGGAGACCACCGCCAAGATGGGCGTGGTGCAGGGCAGCGGAAAGCGGCTGCCGGAACTGCCCTCGGCGCTCACCCTCGGCTCCACCGGTATCTCGCCCCTGGTCATGGCCAACGCGTACGCGACCTTCGCGAACCGCGGCACCTACTGCACGCCGACCGCGATCGAGTCGATCACGACCGCCGACGGCAAGAGCCTCAAGGTCCCGCAGACCAAGTGCTCCAGGGCGGTGAACGAGAAGACCGCCGACACGATAAACACCCTGCTGCGCGGAGTGGTCGACTCCGGTACGGGTCAGCAGGCGGGGCTCCAGAGCCGGGACAACGCCGGCAAGACCGGTACGACGGACGAGCGGCGCAACGCGTGGTTCGTCGGCTACACCCCGAACATGTCCGGTGCCGTCTGGGTCGGCAGCGCCAGCCAGCAGGTGGAGATGGAGCGCATCACCATCGGCGGCCGGTACCACGACAAGGTCTTCGGCGGCGCGGTCCCGGGTCCGATCTGGAAGGCCGCGATGACCGGGGCACTGAAGGGCCAGCCCGCCCCGCCGTTCAACAGCGTGCACATCCCGGACGCCCCGAAGGACAAGGACAAGGACCGGGACAGGGGAAAGCCGGGCGACGGCAGGCCCGACCCCCAGCAGCCGTGGCCGGGCATCTCCATCCCGCCGGACCTGATCGGCGGCGGCAACAACCGCGGCCAGGGAAACGGGGGCGGCGGCAACGGCGGCAACTGGCCGTAAAGGGCAGGGAGTAGGGAGTACGGCGGAGGGGGCCCGTTCAACGGGCCCCCTCCGCCGTGTCCGAAGTCCGCCGGCTCCGGGCGCTCAGCCGGCGAGGAGCTGCTTCACCGCGGTGGCGACCCGGCCGCCTTCGGCGCGGCCCGCGACCTTCGGGTTCACGATCTTCATGACGGCGCCCATGGCGCGCGGTCCCTCCGCGCCCGCCGCCTTGGCCTCCTCGACGGCCTGCGCGACGATCTGGTGGAGCTCGTCATCCGTCAGCTGCTGCGGCAGGTAGGCGTCGAGGATCACGCCCTCCGCCTTCTCGCGCTCCGCCTGCTCTGCGCGACCGCCCTGTGCGAAGGCATCGGCGGCCTCGCGGCGCTTCTTCGCCTCCTTGGCGATCACCTTCTGCACCTCGTCGTCGGAGAGTTCACGGGCCGTCTTGCCCGAGACCTCTTCCTTGGTGATCGCGGCGAGGGTCAGCCGGAGCGTGGACGAGCGCAGTTCGTCGCGCGCCCTGATCGCCTCGGTGAGGTCTTCCTGCAGCTTGGACTTGAGCGTTGTCATAACTTCTTCATAGCCTTTTCTCATGGACCCGGTCAACGAGGATTCGCAGGTCAACAATGACTCGGAACGGCTCCGCAGGCTGGCCCGGATTGCCGGGTCTCAGCGGGACAAGCGCAGTCGTACCGACTGGACAGGGGAACCGGCGGCGATCTACTGCCGCATATCGCACGTGAACGACGACGATCAAACCGGTGTCGACCGACAAGAGCGTATCTGCCGCGACATCGCGCAGCGTCTCGGTGTGACGGTCGATCAGCACATGGTCTTCGTGGACAACAACCGATCGGCGTGGCAGCGCAACCGGAAGCGGAAGGGGTGGGATGCCCTACTCGATGCCGCACGGTCCGGAGGCATCCGGCACATCCTCACCTACCACCCGGACCGGCTGATGAGGCAGCCGCGCGACCTTGAGGAGCTTCTTCAGATCGCGGACGACCACAGCATCAGCCTGCACGGTCAGGCGAACCAACGGGATCTTGCCGACCCCGACGACCGGTTCTTTCTGCGCATCGAGGTAGCGCACGCTTGCAGGTCCAGCGACGACACCTCCCGACGACTCAAAGACGCACTGATCGACCGCGCCCAGGACGGCAAGCCGCACACCGGCAAGCGGCGGTACGGCTACGACAGGAGCGGCATGGCCATCATTGCCGCAGAGGCCGAGATCGTGCGCGAGATTTTCTCCCGGTACCTCGACGGGGAGACGACCACAGCCATAGCCGTGGATCTCAACCGGCGCGAGGAACGAACCGCACTCGGCAGGGGATGGAACAGTTTCAACGTGCGGGCGATCCTGGACAGCCGCCATGTGGCGGGCATCCGGGTGTTCCGAGGGGAGGAGCTCGGCCAGGGGGAATGGCCGGCGATCATCCCCCGCGGCACATGGGACGAGGCGCAGGAGCGCCGCAGCTACCGCACGGCGGCAAGCTGGGGCCGGCGCGCGCCCAAGCATCCGTACATTCTTCGGGGACTGGTCGTCTGCAAGGGGTGCGGGAACCGCATGGGCGGCAGCGGCGGCAAGTACATGTGCAACCGCGCTGCACGTTCCGACACCCTGCGCTGCTACCGGACTGCCAGCAGTGCACCGCTGGAGCAGTTCGTGACTGATGCTGCGATCAAACTCCTCGAACGCCTGGACGTGACCGGCCAGGAAGAAACGGCCGTACTGTCACCGGAGGACCAGGCGGCCATCCACGCCGACCACGAAGAGCTGGCTGAGCTCAAGGACATGTGGAACAGCCGCGAGCTGAAGACCCAGGAATACCGCGCCATGAAGAAGACGGTTGAGGAGCGCATCGCGAAGGTCGAGCGCAAGCTGGTCGTCCGCCCGGCCGTCGAGGTTCTCCGGGGGCTGGTCGGCCAGGACGCCCGGAGGAACTGGGCGAAGCTGGTCGAGGCCAAGGAGTACGACCGCATGAACGCCGTGCTGCGGTTCCTGTTCAACGCTGTGATCATCGACGAGCCGAGCACGAAGGGCAGGTACTTCGACTTCGGGCGGGTGGACATCGAGCCGAACCCGCTCTGACGACCGGCGAGACGAACGAAGATGGGGCCCACGATCAAGCGGGCCCCATCTTGCTATCGGGTCTGTTCATCGCTGGGAGGTCTGAGAAGACCAGCCAGCCGCCGGGCGCTGTCCGGGCTTATCTTCCTCGGGAAACGGGAGCAGACACGTTCCAGGTGTCGCTCTCGCTCCCCCGCCATGTCACGTCGTGATGTGCTCAGTTCCCCACCTCCCAGCGCGCTTCAGCTCGGCAGACGCAATCTCGCGGTTGAGCGCGAGGTCCTCTGCGATCCCGGCAGCGATGAGGGCCGCCCCGGGCGTGTGGCCGGAGCCGACGTAACGCCAGCAGGCGTCGGTGATCGTGCCGGAGTCGTCGGGCCGATCGATCCCGGCGGCAGTTCGTTCGTGCGCGGCACGTTCAGCGCGCAGGGTCGCGTACGTGGTGGAGTAGGCGCGGGATTTGGTGAGGATGTGGCCCCGGTAGCCGAGGGTGTGAGCCCAGGCCCGAAGCCGCAGAGGCGCGAACTCCGGAAGGCCGCCAAGACGCCAGCAGGCACGCATGAGAGACCGCACGTGCGGAGAGACCACCGCGGTCTCTATGTCGTCGGGACAGGTGAGCCGGTGGTCAGTGCCGGCGGCCGTGTCAGACGCTCCCTTGGTGACGTACTTCGCCACGTACGCGGCGACCGCGTCGTCTGCGGGTCCTTCATCACCGGCGGAGTAACGCAACGGGCGGACGTCGAGCTGGGCGCCCCACCCCATGGCCCGTTCCCCGGTCGCCGGGCTGTAGGGGCTGTGGATCGTGACTGCCCGCGCCGCAGCGCGCACGGCAGCGGCAACAGCGCCGGCTGTTGCCCAAGGTGGGGGCGGGTCATTAGGACCGGCCGGGCCGTCCAGGCGCACGACGGCATGGACATGGATGGCGGCCCGTCGTTGGTACTCGGCGACCTTGGCGAAGGAGAGGCGCGCATGCTCGGGGAACTGCGCCTGCACGAGCCCGGCAGCCGAAGCCAGAGCGCGTCGGACGCCGCGGGCAAAGCGCGCCCACAGCTCCCCTGTGTGGGCATGCCACAAGACGTGCCCCGAGTAGTCGTAACAGTCGGAGCACAGCGGCAGGCCGACGAGGGGATCTGCCGCAGTGTGGCGGGCATGACAGCGCGTAGGGCGACCGTGCCCGCAAGGCGCGGCGTACCGCCGAGGGCGGCAGCGTTCTGTCTCAGCGGTGATGCGGTGCACAGGGCCGAAGCTTGGGGCGGTGAGAGTGACGAAGAGCCGCGGATGTTTGCGTACCTCGGTGGGAACGGCCTTGCCCCCTACGAGCCCCGCGCGCACAAGCTGGAAGGTGTCTCCGGCGTGGAGGCGGGAGCACGGCCCGCATACGGTGGCCCGCCGGTTGCGGCAGCGGACGAGGAGCCGTTCGCCAGGCTCTGCACTCGTACCGTAGTGATGCAGGATCTCGCCGCTGTGGGTGTCCCGGACGGTTGTCGAGCCTGTGAGATGGATCGGGTGAGCACAGCCTCCGGTGGCGGCGATCTGCTCCAGCCAGCGGGCGAACTCGGGAGCATGCGCACGGCGGATGACGTCTCGGTCGACTTCGGTGAGCTGACGCAGACGCGCCGCACGGTCGAGCACGGCGCGCCTGTCAGCCGAGGTGATGTCGGCGGTGATGGTGGGGACCTCCCCGGTCGGGCCGCCGAAGCGGCACAGATGGATGATGGGTGGGCTCGATCCACGTCGATCTCCTGTCGGTCGTTTCTGGCTGGTCAGATCAGCGGATGGTTCCGGTGCCCCGGCAGCAGCGGCACCGCCGCCGGTGCCCGGTCCGGGTCCTGCGGTAGCGCTCGCCCTTGCAGACGGGGCAGCGCACGCGGCGCATCGGCATACAGCTCCCTGTCAGGTGTGGGTGAATCCGGAGAGGAACCAGGTGACGATGCCGTCCACGGTGAAGATGACCGGGGTCTGTCCGAGGTAGAGGCCGAACAGGCCGATCATCACGGCCTCCCACGTCTTCACGTCGCGTGAGCGCACCAGCAGGACGGTGATGATCCCGAAGACCAGCGCGAAGGGAACCGCGGCTTCCTCGGTCATGCGCTGTCACCCCCAGCCGACGCCTTCAGGGCACGGTTCACACCGGGCAGTTCGGGCGTCATGCCCGCGTAGGCAGAGGCGGTCTTGCGTGCTTCCTCGGTGGTGGTCAGGTGGGAACGGGCCCGGTCCCAGCCGCCCTCCGTCCCGGTGCACACGGCCACGCCCTTCTCCTGGGAGGTGATGGACTGGGCGACGGCGACGGCGTCCTTGTTGAGGTCGCCCAGGGTCATCTCGGCGGTGCCGGGGTCGTTGACGCGGTGGCAGATCCGTCCGGCCAGCTGAGCGCGTAGCGCGGTCACACCGGGCCCGAGGTCGGAGCCGACGCGCTGCCCGGCGACCACGAGATGTACGCCGAGGGCCGCGCCGAGCTGCCCGAGGCGCAGAAGGTAGGTGGAGCACTGCTCGGCTTCCGCCTTGCCCTGGCGGGTGCCGTCCGTCAGGTAAAGCTCGGCGAGCTCGTCCACGATGACGACGACAGGCATCGGCCGGGCGGTGTGGGGCAGTTCCCAGATCGAGCGGGCCCCCGCCGCACGGCAGGCGCGCATCCGGTCCTGTATCTCCTCCACGAGCGCGCCGAGTACGGCCACCGCCTCTCGCCGGCTGGTGGTCAGCGCGGTGAGACGATCGCCGAACAGACCGAGTTCCATGCCGCCCACGGTGTAGATCGTGTTGCCGTCCCGGTCTTTCTTCACCTCCTTCGTCTCGAAGTTGCTGACCTTCGCTTCAGGCCCGACAGCGCACCGCAGTACGCCGAGCCGGGATGTGTCCACAGGTATGGACTGCATAGGTAGTTGGCCTCCTCGGCCGCTCAGACGCCAGGACCAACCTGACGTCACTCGTCCTTACGAGTCACACCATGCATGGCTTGACGCGAGAAGGCAAGCACTTATGCTGACGAGTGACGTAACACGCCGGGCGTCATCCGCCCGTATCCCAGCGCGCGCCCATGAGCGGAGGCCACAGACATGGCAGGCATCGAGCGCCCCGGACCCCTGTATCAGCAGGTGGCTGCCGCCATCAGGCAAGGCATCGCAGAGGGCGAATTCCCGCCCGGCACCCCGCTCCCCTCAGAGGCACAGCTCATCGAGCGCTACGAAGTCAGCCGGCCAACGGTGCGCAATGCGATCGCGGCACTGCGATCGGAAGGACTCATCGAAGTCCGGCACGGCAAGGGCAGCTTCGTGAAGGGCATGCCCACGCCGCCGCTGACGATCGAGCGGACGATCACCCGCGCCGGGAAGACCTTCACTACCGGACATCCCTCGTGGGAGCAGCCACACAAACCGACCGTCTACCGGACGGAAACCACCAGCACGACAGGCCCGCTGCTCGAACTCGGCGAGGGTGAAGCACTCTTCGGCGTCGACCGCGTCCTGATCGATCCGGCGACCGGAGCCCGGGCACTGCACCGTGTGCTGATTCCCTTCGCCACCGCCGAGAATGTGCCGTGCCTCGCAGACGCCCCGGACACCGCGCTGGAGGAGACTTACGCCGCTCTCACCGCGGGCGGACACAAACTCACCTGGTCCGAGACCGTACGGGCTCGCATGCCGCAGGCCGACGAGCGCAGTGCCCTGGAGCTCCCCGACGCCACACCGGTCATCCACACGACGCGCGTCACCCACGGCACCGACCACCAGCCCCTCATCCTCGAAGAACTGCGAGCCAGCGGCAGCCAGGCCCAGCTTTCCTACCGCATCACCGCCGAAAGCCCCCGCGCACTCCGCGCCGTCCACAGCTGACAGGCGGGGATCGGTCCAAACTCTCTTCACTTACTCAAGGCCCGCGCACGGCGCGGGCGCGCGCCGCCTGACGGCGCGGCCCGCCTCTGTCTTCGCCCGGCTGGCCGCGCCAGGGCGGCGCGCTACGTGCATGCGGGCGAAGGAGGGAAAACCCGCTGTGGCTGGGGCGGTCGGCTCCACGACTTTAGCCAGCCACTTTGGCGCGAGCCTCGAAGATCATGGCCCCAACGTCGTGCTTTAACGGGCAGGTCCACAGACTGCCCGACTCGCCGGAAGCTTAAGGGGCCATGATCACTCGCGCCAAAGCAGCTCCCGGCCAAAGTCGTTCCGCCGACCTCACGATTTCACCGATTGCGCATAGACGCACCCTCTACGAAAAGTGCAATGTCATGTGACTCAAGAAATCATCTGCCGCCAATTCTTGAGTAGAACTCCCAATTCTCACGAAGAATCGACCGTCATACGTGATCGGCTTACCGACGGACCTAGGCCTCATCTCCCAGAGCAGTCGGCCATCGCAGTACACCGGCTTGAAGGTGTGAGCCAAGCTGTTCGCAAATTCAGTTGACAATTTCGACGCCTGAATCTTGCTCTGCCATCTGCGCCACCACTTGTCTACATCGTAGCCAAGGTGACTGATCTGCTCAGCCGTTCCAACCACGAGCTGATTTTGCACGGCGACAGCCTTAACACCGAAGATCTGTTCAAGTCGACTCGCGGCAGACGGCTTGTCTGCGACGCCGATAAGGATGAGGCCTTCAGCGGTCTTTCCCTGATTCGCCATGCCGACGGCCGTCTGCATCACCTGCTCGAACAGTTCAGGATCCTCCACAGGAGGGTCTGAAAGGAGACAGAATCCCTGCTTCAGCTCAATCAAAGGCTCTTCGGCAATTGGCCCCTGAAGCAGCGAATCAACGTACATACGGGAGTTCAGTTGAACCGTAGCGCGCTGCGGATCGGGCTTATAGAAGGCCCTTCTCAGCTTCCTCTTCACGTCCGGGTAGAGGGTTTTCTTCTTGTCTTTGCCCCACGCGCTGCCCCCAGTGGGAATAGAGAGGCCACGCCCCCAAAAATTGTCCAGCAAAGCCCGGACAGCCTCATGGGACTTTGGAACCATTCCATCTTCAAACGTAAGCGAATACAGCGCGGCAAATACTGCTTGGAACTGCCGCTGGGTCCCCTTTTCATAGGTTTCCAGCTTTACCATGTGCCGACCCAGCGAGCCATGACCTGCCATGACTTCATCAACCAGCCCTACTACTGCAAGGATTCTCTGATGAAGTTCCTCCACCCCCACAGCGTCGACCAAGTCGTTTACTTCCCCAGGTGAGGCAGTGCGAATCTTCCGCTGAATTCCGTAAGCAACGTCCCGGTTCTGCCAACCACTTGTAGGCCACGGTCTAATGACAGCGTCAAGGACCAGATCCAGCACCATTTCCTCGTCACCTGAGGACCTAATGTCCTCTTGAGCAACGATGTCATGACGGACCCAGAACATATCCTCGATGGCCAGTCCGTACTCCAGCCCTCGACGAGAAATACTCAGCTTCTCCATGTCATTCAAAGCGACAGCCTCAGAAAAAGTGCCGTCGCCTCGAATGGATGCACTAGCACGCCTTACAACATCAGAGAGAGACCCCAGAACGCCCGCTTGCCGGATTTCCTGGAGGCTCAAGCGCCTTCCGCCGCTATTGATGCGCCGAAAAACCTCGTCGATTGAAGAAGAAGTGGCATCTCGATAGATCGACACCGGAATCTGGTAATTGGCAATTGCCAATGATTCAGACCTCGAAAGCTTTTCCGCGCCTTGGCTGATTTCTCCGAGATCAAGGCGAGCCTTGGTGTCGCCGATGGTGTCGAGATCAAAATACTTCCCGTTGTAGGAGAACTTGTTCTCCATGAAAGAGAAGAAGGCATCGAGACGCTGCAGACCATCGATGATCTCATACGTTTCGACGCCAGACTTCTTTCGCTGAGCCAAGAGAATCAACGGAATGGGGAGCTCATTCACAACAGAGTCGATGAGCTTTACCTTCTCTTCAACGCTCCACACAAGCTTACGTTGGTAGCGGCGATTTACAGCCAGCCTCTTGTTGAAGTAAAGATTGTAAAGGGTCTGGAGACTCTGCCCCTGCACGGAAAGCTCAGAACTCTGCACGGAGGAACTTTAAGTTCACCACAACTACTTCGCAACTGACTTGACGCAATTGCCCTCAGTCCGCTGCGTCCCGAACGACCGCGTGTCGCCTCTGACCTGTGACGACGGCTCAGGTCTCGTGTTGCACCCGCCCCGTTGCGACACGCAGCCGAGTTGGTCGCTGCTCGGCTGGCAAGCACATGGCGCCAGAGCAGGAGGCGCTCCGCGGTGGTCAGCACTCCGTGGACTATCTGTGGACGGGCCCCGGTTGATCGCAACCGCCCGAGGCCGTGACCAGGGCCGTTTCCTAAGACCGAAGGCCCCTCCGGAGGCGTGTGCGATGAGCGGCATCATGGTCTCCATGACTTCCAAATCCAGAAGCGCTCCCCTTGAGAGCACCCAAGTTACGGCCGTGACCGATGGTGTCGCCCAAGTCTTCAGGTGGGAGGCGGACGCGCGGATCGAGGTGCGAGACCTCGGTGGAGAGGTCGTCATCGAGGCGAACGCCGCGGGCCTCAGGACGCTCGCTGGTCATCTCCTCGTGTTGGCCGGCGAGGGAGTCCCCGATGGAAGTCACCTGCACCTTGAGAGCGGCAACGGTCTGGAGGACGGGTCCGTCGGCTTGGTCCTGGAACGCACCGACGACGAGTGAGAGTGCCCGGCGGCCGTCGTGAGACTGGGCGAGGAGCTGAGTAGCTGTTGTCGTACCGATCTTGAGGCTTGTCGATCGAACGCGAGTCCCGATTGGGTGATCGCGGAGTGCTCGGCGCATACAAGTAGGGCC
>NZ_JBVHTA010000045.1:0-65345 GCF_055566095.1 Streptomyces sp. NPDC027962 | reverse complement strand
GCTCACGTCAGGGCAGACAGAAGCACCCCCGGCGCGCGCCACGGGATTTACCACGCCCACGGCGCGCGCCGAAGGCGCGCTGCGCTGCTGACCTGCGCATTCCTACGGTATGGCGACACGAACACGTCCCCGTCAACCGCCAGGAAGTGGTGCCGATGTCCTCCCCCGCGACCGCTCCACCAGCACCCGCCAGCCTCAAGCGCATCGTCGCCGCGAGCCTGATCGGCACCACCATCGAGTGGTACGACTTCTTCCTCTACGGCTCGGCCGCCGCGCTCGTCTTCAACAAGCTGTTCTTCCCGGAGTCCGATCCGCTGGTCGGCACGCTGCTCTCCTTCCTCACCTACGCCGTCGGGTTCGCGGCACGGCCGATCGGCGCGCTGGTCTTCGGGCACTACGGCGACCGGCTCGGGCGCAAGAAGCTGCTGGTGCTCAGTCTGCTGCTGATGGGCGGCGCCACCTTCGCGATCGGTCTGCTGCCGACGTACGCGACCATCGGCGTCGCGGCTCCGGTCCTGCTGACCGTCCTGCGACTCGTGCAGGGCTTCGCGCTCGGCGGCGAGTGGGGCGGCGCCGTACTGCTGGTGTCGGAGCACGGCGACGCCAAGCGGCGTGGTTTCTGGGCGTCCTGGCCGCAGACGGGCGCGCCGGCCGGGCAGTTGCTCGCCACCGCCGTGCTGTCGGCGCTCACCGCGCTGCTCTCGGATGCCGCTTTCACTTCATGGGGCTGGCGCATTCCGTTCCTGCTGTCCGGTGTGCTGGTGATGGTCGGCTTGTGGATTCGTCTCTCTGTCGATGAATCGCCGGTCTTCAAGGCGGCCCTGGCCCAGGCCGAGCAGCGCAAGGCGGAAGCCGGCCAGGTGGAGAAGATGCCGCTCGTCGCCGTGCTGCGCCACCACTGGCGCGATGTCCTGATCGCCATGGGCGCCCGGATGGCCGAGAACATCAGCTACTACGTGATCACCGCGTTCATCCTCGTCTACGCGACGACGGCCGTGGAGATGAGCAAGCAGACCGCGCTCAATGCCGTACTCATCGCGTCCGCCGTGCACTTCGCGGTGATTCCGATGTGGGGCGCGCTGTCCGACCGGATCGGCCGGCGGCCGGTCTATCTGATCGGCGCGATCGGCGTCGGGGCGTGGATGTTCCCCTTCTTCGCGCTCATCGACACGGGCAGCTTCGGCACCCTGCTGCTCGCCGTCACGGTCGGACTGGTGCTGCACGGCGCGATGTACGCACCCCAGGCGGCGTTCTTCTCCGAGATGTTCGCGACGCGCATGCGCTACTCGGGCGCCTCCATCGGCGCTCAGTTCTCCTCGGTCGCGGCGGGGGCACCGGCTCCGCTGATCGCGACGGCGCTGCTGGCCGACTTCGGCTCGTCGACGCCGATCGCCCTCTACGTCATCGCCGCGGCGCTGCTCACCGTGGTGGCCATCGCCTGCGCCCGGGAGACCAGGGACCGGGACCTGACCGCCATGGACGCCGGAACGGACCCGGTCGGCGGCGCTCCGGCCGCGAGGACCGCGGACGCACGGACCGTCTGACCCGGCACCGCCGATTCGACGGCGCGTCGAGCGCAACCAACAGGAACCGCGCGGACACACAGACGTCCGCGCGGTTCCGCATGTCACGACGCAAAGACACCGGGCGTTTTCGGAAGGCGGCGCCCGGGTGCGGGCCCCGGGATCCGGCACCGGGCAAGGAGTCGGGCACCTTGGGCCGGGATCCGGCACAGGGCACGGGCACCTGGGGTCGCACCACCCGGGACCCGCCACCTGGGTCCGGCCCCGGGGAGCCGGCTACCGACTCGTACGGCAGCCGCTCAGGACGTCACCGCCGACGACATCGCGAACAGCCGCAGCGCGAGCTGGATCTCCAGGGACCGCGCGGGCGACTGCCAGCCGGGGCCGAGCAAGCGCCCGATTCGTTCCAGCCGTTGGGCCACGGTGTTCACGTGGACGTGCAGATCGTCCTTCGTACGGGCCGGGCTCATTCCGCTGGCGAAGTAGGCGTCCAAGGTGCCGACGAGGTCGGTGCCACGTCGGCGGTCGTAGTCGACGACCTCGCCGATCGTGCGCTGCACGAAGCCGTCGATGTCCCCCGGGTCCGCGAGCAGCAGCCCGAGGAAGCCGAGGTCTTGCGCAGCCGCTCCCTGTCCTGGGCGCCCGAGGAGGCGCAGGGCGTCGAGGCAGCGCCGTGCCCGGGCGTACGCGTCGGCGACCGGTGTGGGATCGCCCGCCGGGGAGGGGACCGGGGACGACGCGCCGACGGTCACCATCTCCCGCAGTGTGCCGCCCAGTTGCCGGGCGGTCTGGCGGGCCAGTTCGGCCGGGCTGTCGTCGGGGCCGAGCGGCAGCAGCAGCACGGTGCCGCCGTCACGGGCGGCGGCGAGGCCCGACCGGGTCGCGGCCAGGTGGGAGGCGGCGCACCACAGACGCTGTCGGTCCGCGGTCTCACGTGCGGACGGGTCGGAGCCGGTTGCCGAGCCGGTGTGAGGGCCCGACGCATCGCGGGTGGCGGCTTCGCCGACGGGGCCGTCGATACGCGCGGCGAGCACCACATGCGGCGCATCCAGGTCCGCACCCAGCCGGGCGGCCCGCTCGCGCAGCAGCCTGGGGTCCCGGTCGGGGGCGTCGAGCAGGTCGTCGAGGAGCTCGCCCCGCACCCGCTGCTCCGCGTCGTGGGCGGACCTCCGGGCGAGCAGCAGCAGTGAGGTGACAAGTGCCGCGCGCTCGAGGGTTCGCCGGTCCACCGGGTCGAGGTCGGGGTGCCCGTGCAGCACGAGCGCACCGAAGACCTCGCCGCCGGCGGAGACTGCCGCGACCCAGTCGTCGCCGTGCCGTGCGGCGTGGCCGCCGGCGCGGGTGGTGTCCGGGCCGCCCTCCGTGAACTCGACGGTGCCGCCGAGGACTTCGGAGAGTGCGGCGGCCACGTCGTGGACACCTCCGCCGCGCAGGACGAGCTCGGTGAGGCGGTCGTGCACATCGGACGCCCGCTCGAGGACGCTGCTGTGGTCCTGGATGATCGCGTTGGCCCGCTCGAGATCGGCGAGCGCGGAGCGGGTCTCGGCGAGGAGGTTCGCGGTGTCGATGGCGACGGCCGCGTGCGCGGCGAAGGAGGCGAGCAGCGCGACCTGTTCCCGCTCGAAGACTCTGGCGCGCCGATCGGCGGCGAACAGGACACCGATGACCTGGCTGCCGAGCATGAGCGGCACACCGAGGATGGCGACGAGCCCTTCGTCCCTGACCGCTGCGTCGATGGTCCTGGTGTGTTCGAAGCGGGCGTCGTCGAAGTAGCTGTCGGTGACATAGGGCCGGGCGGTCTGCGCGACGAGACCGCCGAGCCCCTCCCCCATCCCCAACCTCACCTGCTGGAAGCGTGCCGACACCGACCCTTCGGTGACCCGCATGTAGGTGTCGCCCGCGGCCGGGTCGTTGAGGCTGAGGTATGCGACCTCGGTGCCCAGCAGTGAGCGGGCGCGCTGCACGATCGCCCTGAGGACGGCGTCGAGGTCGCGCAGACCCGCGAGGTCGTGCGCGGTCTCGAAGAGGGCGGACAGCTCCGCCTCTCGGCGCCGCCGCCCCTCGAGCTCGGCACGCACGCGCAGGGCGAGCCGCTTGGCGTGCTCGAGCACGGCCAGCTCCTCGGGCGCCGCGCCGTCCGCGCGCGCGACGAGCAGCGGTCGGTCGTACGCCTCGGCGGCGGCGCCGCGGGCGAGGAGCTCCAGGTAGGGGGCTTGATCGTGGGACATGGACACAGGATTACCTGCCGTACGGGTGGTCGCACCAGCCCTGTGGACAACGAAGCCGACGGCCGCCCTAGTGAGCCGTCCAGCCGCCGTCGAGGGTCAGCGAGGTGCCGGTGATGAAGGAGGCGTGCGGCGAGCACAGGTAGAGGGCGGCGTCCGCGACCTCCTCCGGCTCGACCAGCCGTTTGATCGCGGAGTCCTTGAGCAGGACCTCCCCGAGGACCCGGTCCTCGGGGAGTGCGTGTGCGACGGCCTGGTCGGCGATCTGCTTCTCGACAAGTGGCGTGCGCACATATCCGGGGTTGACGCAGACGGACGTCACGCCGTGCGGAGCGCCTTCGAGGGCAGCCGTCTTGGAGAGACCTTCGAGGCCATGTTTGGCGGCCACATAGGCGGACTTGTAGGCCGAGGCCCGCAGCCCGTGCACCGACGAGATGTTGACGATACGACCCCACCCCTGGGCGTACATGTGCGGCAGCGCACCTCTGATCAGCCGGAACGGTGCTTCCAGCATCACCGTCAGGACGGTGTGGAAGACGTCGGGCGGGAAGTCCTCGATGGGGCGGACCAGTTGCAGGCCGGCGTTGTTGACGAGGATGTCCGCGTCGGCCGCCGCCTCCTCTGCGGCGTCGAGGTCGGTGAGGTCCAGGACGTACGGCTCGACCGCACCGGCCAGGCCCTCGGCCGGCCCGGCGAGCGCGGCCAGGCCGTCGGCGTCCCGGTCGACGGCTCTGACCTTCGCGCCGGCGGCGGCGAGCCGGAGGGCGCACGCGCGGCCGATGCCACCCGCGGCACCGGTGACGAGGGCGGTGCGGCCGCCGAGATCGACGGAGACGGAGGAGGCCCCGGCTGCGGGACCCGAGGTGCCGGGGGGTGTGCTGGGCGCGGTCATGTTGGGCACCCTAGGCAGCGATCACCCGGCTACCGATATGGTCCCGACCCATACTTCACCCTCAGATGGTGGGTTGGAACCATGCTGGTCCCTCCATGAGGGCCTGCTTGATCCGGAAGGTCGCGAACTCCTGGAGCTCCGGCAGCGCGTCGACCGGGAACCAGCCCACCTCGAGGGACTCGTCGTCGTTGACGCGCGCTTCCGAAGCACCGCTCACCGCACGGCAGCGCATGGTGATGTCCATGTACTGGCACACGTCGCCGTTGGGGTACGTGACAGGCCTGGGCAGCGCCTGCACGAGGGCGACCCGCTCGGCGACGCAGCGCACCGCGGTCTCCTCGTACACCTCACGCTCGGCCGTCATCGCCGGCTGCTCCCCCGGCTCCGGGATACCCCCGATGATCGACCAGTTGCCCGTGTCGGCGCGCATGCCGAGAAGTACCCGACCCTCGTCGTCGAACACGACGGCGCTGACACCCGGGAGGTAGAGCAGCTGGTGGCCGGCGGTGGCCCGGATGTCACGGATGAAGTCGGGAGTTGCCATGCTCAGGACTCTAACCGGCCAGGGCGGGGCAGGCCTCGGTCCCTCGCCCCGGGCGAACCCCCAGCAGCGCGTAGCGGCCCCTCGTCAGGGCGTTCCCGGCTCCGCCCCCGTGTCCTTGCCGGCACCCTCGTCCGCGGTCCGGCGCCGGTGCCGTACGGCACCGGCCGCGCCCAGGCCGCCCGCCGCCAGCAGTACAAGGAGCAGCTCGGGCCATCCGCCGAGCCGTGTGGCGGGTGTGAGCGACGAGCGCAGCGGCACCTCGGCGACGAGCGCATCCGGGGTGAACATCCCCGACCGCTCGACGATCTCCCCGTCCGGCGTGATGACGGCGCTGACGCCGCTGGTGACGGGGACGACGACGGACCGGCTGTGTTCCACGGCCCGCACCCGCGACATCGCAAGCTGCTGGTAGGTCATCTCACTGCGCCCGAAGGTGGCGTTGTTGCTCGGCACGGAGATGAGCTGCGCCCCGTGGGTGACGGTGTCTCGCGCCGCGTCGTCGAACGCCGCCTCGAAGCAGGTGACGAGGCCGACCTTCGTACCGGCCAGGTCGAAGACACCGACCTTGTCCCCGGGCCCGAAGTCGCGGCGGACGCGGTCGACGTCGGAGTTGAAGATCCGCACGAGAGACCGCATCGGGATGTATTCGCCGAACGGCTGGACGTGGCGTTTGTCGTAGCTGTCGACCGGACCACGGGCCGGGTCCCACTCGATGAGGGTGTTGCGGAGCTTGCCGGTCTCCGGGGTGACCACGGCGCCCACGACGGTGGGCACGCCGATCGCCCTGACCGCCTCGTCGATGACCAGACGGGCGTCGGCGTTGCGGTAGGGGTCGAGATCGGAGGAGTTCTCGGGCCACAGGACGAAATCGGGCCTGGGCTCCTTGCCCGCCTCGACGTCCGCGGCGAGCTGCTCGGTGCGGCGGGCGTGGTTGTCAAGGACGGCCCGGCGCTGGGCGTTGAAGTCGAGACCGAGGCGGGGGACGTTGCCCTGGACCGCGGCGACGGTCGCCGTTCCGTCTTCGGCGGAGTCGTCGACGAGGGGCCGGGCGGCGAGAGCGGCGGTTACGGGCACGAGCAGGGCGAGCAGCGCCGCGGCGGCCGCGCCACGCGGCATCGAGCGGGTACGCCGGAAGGCGAGCGCCTGCCGCCCGGTCTCGTAGAGGCCGAAGCCGCACAGCACCACCGCGAAGCTGAGTACGGGTGTGCCACCGGCGGCCGCGAGCGGCAGGAAGAACCCGTCGGCCTGGCCGAAGGCGATCTTGCCCCAGGGGAAGCCGCCGAAGGGCACCCGGGCGCGGGCCGCCTCGCCGACGACCCAGACGGCCGCCGCCCACACCGGCCAGGCAGGCAGACGGGAGACGGCGGAGATCCCCATGCAGGACAAGGCGACGAACAGCGCCTCCGCCGCCACCAGGGCCAGCCACGGCCCGGGGCCGACCTCCTCACCCGTCCAGACCAGCAGCGGGAGCAGGAAGCCGAGGCCGGCCAGGTAGCCCAGCCCGAGGCCCGCCCGCAGCCGGCGTCCCCGCAGGGCCCAGCCGAGCAGAGCGAACGCGGGGAAGGCGAGCCACCACAAGGGACGTGGAGGGAAGCTCGCGAAGAGGAGTGCGCCACCGAGCGCGGAGGCGCCCGGGCGGGCGAGGCGCCGCAGCAGTGGCCGGCCAGCGGCTGGGGCGGGCCTGGGGGCGTCGACGGATGTCATGGTGGCGCTCACCTGGCGGATTCTACGGCGGGGGGCTGTGAGCGGCGCAGCCGCGCCCACTTCACCCTGCAGCAACGTTTCTGCCCATTCCCTCCACACACCCCGGAAGCGCCCGTTACCGTGTGCGCCAGTCCCGCGCGGCCAGAACCGTTTCAGGTCGGTTCCGGCGTTCGGCTGCTCCGTTGCGGTTGCCGGCCCCGGCCGCCCGCTCGTGACGGCCGCGCACGGGGCCCGTCACAGTCGGGGGGTCGACCGGATGGGTGCGACGAGTGGGCTGCGCGTGGGCCGGGAGCGTGGCAGCGGCTCCGATGCGGCGGGGGTCGCCGTCCTGGGCGGCTGCGCCGTGTGGTCGCTGGTCAGCGCGGCCGGGCAGGAGGGCAGACCGGAGGGCGTGCTGCTCGCCGTTTTCGCCGTCACCGCCGGGTACGCCTGCGGCCGGATTCTCGGGTCGCTGTTCCCGGTCGGTGCCCCGGCGGTCGCCGCGCTGGGTGCCCTCGTTCTGGCTGTGGCCTCTCAGGACGGTGTGCCGGGAGCCACCGCCGACGCCGGAACGGCTGTGGGGCACTCGGGCGCTGCCGCCGCGCTCCTGGTACTGGCCACGGGCGCGGCGTGCTGCGCGGCGGCGGCTGCAGGCACCTCCGGCGCCCGGTCCGCGGCGTGGCTTCTCGCGACGGCCGGGGTCGGTGCAGCACTGATCCTGGGGTCGGCGGCGGCGTCGGTGGTCTGTCCGGTCGTACTGCTCTGCTCACTGGCCGCGTCCAGGGCGCGCCGGCGCACCGGCGCGCTCGCCTGCCTCGCGCTGGTGGTGGCCGTGGCGGCCGGCGGGTCGTGGGCGGTCGCCGAGGACGTGCTCCCGGCAGGCGTCGCCACGTCGGTCGAGGCGCCGCTCACGCAGAACAGGGTGGCGCTGTGGCGGGACACGATCACCCTGACGAAGGGGGACCCGGTTCGGGGCGTGGGCCCGGCCCGCTTCGGCAGGCTGAGCCCCACGGCCGGCCGGTATCCCGGCTCCGACGGCAAGCCGCACTCGGCACCGCTTCAGCAGGCCGCCGAGCAGGGCGTTGTCGGGGTGGCGCTGCTCGGCGCGGCCTTCTGCTGGGTCCTGTACGGGCTGTGGCGCTCACCTCGTCCCACGCCTGTGGTGCTGAGCGCCGGGGCCGCTCTCACGGCGGTGGCGGTTCTCGCCTGCGTCGGCAACGTGCTGAGCTTCGCGCCGGTCACGGCCGGGGCCGGACTGCTTGCCGGTCTGGCGACCGCGCGTGCGCACAGCGAGGGGCAGTCGCCGTAGGCGGACGGCCCGCCCGGGGCCCCGGCCACGGACAGCGAGGGGCAGTCGCCGTAGGCGGACGGCCCGCCCGGGCCCCCGGCCACGGACAGCGCGGCGACACGGCCGTCAGGCCTTGGTGGCCCCGTCCGTCTCCATGTGACTGAGCCTGGCCCGGATGACCCGTACCGCTGCCGCCGCGTCGTCGACGGTGACCGTGAACTTCCCGCCGTCCTCGAGGGTGACCACGAGGCCTTCGCCTCGACGCACGACCACCGCGGTGCCCTGCTCGGGGCGCCAGCGGCAGCCCCAGCCGCCCCACTGCCGGGGCGTCACCCTGGGGACGAAATCGGCGCTGGCCACATGGCTGAGGGGGATGTGCCGTCGCGGCACTCCCATGTGGCCGCAGCGCACGTCCAGCGCGTCCTTGTCGACCTTGACCGTCACGTGCACGAAGGCGAGCGTGCCGTAGAGAATCATCAGGCCAGCCGCGACGCATCCGATCACTGCCATCAGCAGCGCGGCGACGCCCGTGGTCCATGTGGCGTCGACGGCCAGTTTGACGCCGAGCGTCAGACAAGCCGCACCCGCCACCGCGAGGACCCACTGCGTGCGGTTGGTCGCCCGGCCGGTCCAGACCTCTGGAAGGGGCTCCGAGCTGCGCCCCTCGTGGCGGAAGTGGTGCCTCATGCCTAGGACAGTACCCACCATCCGCAGATCGAGCACTGCTGTGCCCAGCGGGTCGAATCGGGCGAAAACGACCGGCCCGCGCGTCAGGGCACCGGCGTCACGGCCGGTAGCAAGCGGCCTTCGGCGTAGTTCAGCGCCTCCACCGGAAGGGTGGATTCCGTCCCGCTCAGCAGGACCGTCAGGCGACTGCTCGGCACCGCGTCGGGCGCGGGCGACAACCCGATCCTGCGCAGCGCCTGAGCAGCCACGGCACCGGCGGAGCCGTACAGGGCGATCGGCGCCAGGCCGGACGGGCGGTCGTGCTGTGTGACCGCGGCCCGGATGCGCTCGGCGACCAGTTCGTAGTGGGTGCAGCCCAGGACGAGGGCCCGCAGGTCGCGCGGCGTGAGCGCGGCGGCCGCGGCCACCGCCCGGTCGATCGCGCTCTCGTCCGCCTGCTCCACGGCATCGGCGAGGCCGGGGCAGGGAACCTCGGTCACGTCGGCGGAGGCGGCGAACTCCTCGATGAGCCCGCGCTGGTAGGGGCTGCCCGTGGTCGCCGGCGTGGCCCAGATGGCGACCGGGCCGCCGCCGGCGGCGGACGGCTTGATCGCCGGGACGGTCCCGATCACCGGAAGCGCCGGCTCCAGCTCCGCTCGCAGCGCGGGCAGCGCGTGCACGGACGCCGTGTTGCAGGCGACGATCAGCGCGTCGGGGCGGTGTGCGGCTGCCGCGCGGGCCACGGCCAGCGCGCGCTCGGTGAGGTCGTCCGGCGTACGCGGGCCCCAGGGCATGCCGTCAGGGTCACAGGAGAGGACCAGATCGGCGTCGGGCCGCAGTCGCCGTACCGCAGCCGCCGCCGGGAGCAGGCCGATACCGGAGTCCATGAGCGCGATCTTCACCCGGTCACCATAGTCGACCGCCACCACGGCCCGTCCGGCGTGGGGCAGACTGCGGCCAATGAGCGCCCTTGCCTGGATCGCCGTGGGATCGCTGACCGCCTGGACATGGCTGCTGCTGGGCCAGGGGCTGTTCTGGCGGACCGACCAGCGTCTGCCGCACCGCGGCGTCCCCGCGCACTGGCCGGATGTCGCCGTGGTGGTCCCCGCTCGCGACGAGGCCGAGGTGCTGCCGCTGAGCCTGCCCTCCCTGCTCGCTCAGGTCTACCCGGGGCGTGCGGAGATCGTCCTCGTCGACGACAACAGCACGGATGGAACGGGCGCCCTGGCCCGGTCGCTCGCCGAACGGCACGGAGGCCTTCCCCTGCGGGTCGTGACACCGGGCGAGCCGGAGCACGGCTGGACCGGGAAGCTGTGGGCGCTGCGGCACGGGATGGCTGTCGCGAGGACGGGCGAGCCGGAGTATCTGCTGCTGACCGACGCCGACATCGCTCACCGGCCGGACAGTCTGCGCGAGTTGGTCGCCGCCGCGCGGACCGGAGACCTGGATCTGGTGTCGCAGATGGCGCGGCTGCGCGTGGCGAGCGGCTGGGAACGGCTGGTGGTGCCGGCGTTCGTCTACTTCTTCTCCCAGCTCTATCCGTTCCGGTGGGTCAACAGACCCTGCGGGAGGACGGCGGCCGCGGCCGGCGGCTGCGTCCTCCTGCGCACCGGGACCGCAGCGCGGGCGGACGTTCCCCACTCGATCCGCCATGCGGTGATCGACGATGTCTCCCTGGCGCACGCCGTGCGCCGTGCGGGCGGCAGGATCTGGCTCGGGCTCGCCGACCGGGTGGACAGTGTGCGTCCGTATCCAGGGCTCGCGGACCTGTGGCGGATGGTGTCGCGCAGCGCCTACGCGCAACTGCAGCACAGCCCGCCGCTGCTGGCCGGGACCGTGGCCGGGCTGGCGCTCGTGTATCTCGCTCCGCCAGTGGCGCTGGGCGCAGGGCTTTGGGCGCACGACCCGGCGGCCGCGTGGGCGGGGGGTCTGGCGTGGGCCGTGATGACCGGGACGTACCTGCCGATGCTCCGCTACTACCGGCAACCGCCGCTGCTGGCCCTCACGCTCCCGTTCACCGCCGTGCTCTACCTCCTGATGACGGTGGACTCCGCGGTACAGCACTACCGGGGCCGGGGCGTCGCCTGGAAGGGGCGAACGTACGCCCGACCGGAGGCCGCGCCCGACCGGTAGTCGGGCGGCGCGGCTACCGGTCGGGCGCGACCGGTGAGGACTACTTGCGGCCGGGGGTCCAGTTCATGCCCCAGCCGTAGGCGTAGTCGATGGTGCGCTGGGGGCTGACCCCGCGTTCGGGGACCAGGAAGCGGGCCTCGCGCTGGACGACCAGGTCGGAGCCGGTGTTGGTGATGAGGGCGAGCGCGCAGACCGTGGAAGGGACACTGCACTCGCCGAGAGAGAAGTCGATGGCCGCACCGTGCTGCGGCTGGAGGGTCACCCTCGCGTCGAGGTCGGCGAAGCTGCGGGCGCCTTCGTAGATTGTCACGAAGATGACGACGCGACGGATGGCCTGCCGGTGGTCGAGGTTGACGGTGAGGTTCTCGCCCGGGGTGCCGCCGGTGCGGTCGTCTCCGTCGAGGTGGATGTACGGAGGCCGGTCCAGCGCGCCGAAGGCATTGCCGAGGGCCTGGACCACTCCCTTGCGGCCGTCGGAGAGTTCGTAGAGGGCGCACAGGTCGAGGTCGAGGTCTCCGTGCATCGCGACGGCGCGGCCCAGCTTGGCGCCCCAGCCCTGGAACTGCTTGCGCACCTGCCAGCTGAGGTTGACGCGCAACGCGCCGGAGGTGCCGCCCTGCTTGGTCAGGGAGACGCTCGGCGTCTCCTTGGTCAGCGTCACCTTGGTCAGACGCACCGGCGCCGGCGGAGCAGCAGGCGGCGCCGACGGCGGGGGTGGAGCGACAGCAGCAGGGGCCGGCGCAGAAGCGGCAGCGGGGGCCGGAGCGGCGGTCATCTGCTGGGGCTCGTCGACCGTGATGCCGAAGTCCGTGGCGAGGCCCTCGAGTCCGGTCCCGTAACCCTGGCCCACGGCGCGGAACTTCCACGCTCCCTGGCGGCGGTAGAGCTCGCCGAGTACGAAGGCGGCCTCGACGGTGGCGTCCTGGCTGTCGTACCTGGCGATCTCGGCGCCGGACCCGGCGTCGAGCACCCTGATGTGGAGGCCGGGGACCTGCCCGAAGGCGCCCCCGTCGGCCGAGGCGGCGAGCACGACCCGCTCGATCTCGCCTTCGATCCGGTCGAGGTCGACCGTGACGACGTCGGTCACGGCGTCCGCGCCTGTGCGTTTCCCTTCGTGCCGTACGGCACCGGAAGCGTGCGAGGGCTGGTTGTAGAACACGAAGTCGCTGTCCGAGCGGACCTTGCCGGACGCCAGGAGAAGGGCCGACGCGTCGACGTCCGGCACCCCCGGGCCCGTACGCCATCCCAACTCGACGCGCACGCGCTGCGCCTGCACCGGAGTGTTGGCTCCCTTAAGCATGGACATGCTCGCCCCCATCGCGAATCAGTGCGCCCGGAAATTCATTCATCGTCAACCTATTCGGCATACGTCCCTCGCAGGTGGGCCGACCCGTCGGTAACCCTCTCTCAGCTTGCCCTTTACACGATCTCGCGACATCAGGGGGACCGTTTTAACCAAGTTCGCTCACATTGGTGATCCCCGGTCACTCACAGCTGCCGAAACAACCCTCTTATCGGGCTCCCCAACCAGCACATCGTGGGCTTAACTTATGTGCCATGACCTCCCCCCGCGCCACCTACGGCGGCGGTTACTACTCCGCGCCGGCGTTTCCCGACACCCCCATCTACGACTCCCTGGTCGCGGAGCGGGGCACCCCTCAGATCGCCCCGATCCGAGTCCCTGCCGCCTACGACACCGGCAACAGCTATCTGCCGGCACTGCCGTCGGCGCTCCCCGCGCTCCCGGCGGCCCCCTCCCCGTCCGCTCCCGCCTACGGCTATCCACAGCAGCAGATGCAGCAGCCCGTGCCACTGCAGCAGGCGCCGGCACCGTACATCCCGCAGCAGGCCGCTCCCCGCGGCTACCCCGGCCAGCAGTACCAGCAGCCCCAGCCGCAACGGCCGGCCGCGACCGGGTACGAGGCCATGCGGCCGGCGACACCCCGCCCCGCCCCGACTCCGGCACCCTACGAGGATCCGTACTACCGCCCGTACCAGGGCCGGGGGTACTGAGCGCGGGCGGCCCGTCCCAACAGCGCTCCCTGCGCGGGGGATGCGGCCGGGCCGCCGGCTCGATCCGTTCGGCACCGGGATGCCGACCACGTTTCATCACTCGTTCCATGATCACGCAGAGCGACCTCCGGGTCGGCTCCGCGCGTGGCCGACCATGCCGTTTCGCCCGGTTCGGGACGTGCTTCGACGCACGGGAACCGATCGCGGTGGCAGGCTCGTCGGACACATCGCGGAGACGGCTGCCGGGGGTGACGTTCCTCTCTCTTCACCCCACCCGTGCGTATGCCGTGCCGAAGCGGGCCATCACCGAGGTGGGAAGGGGGTGCGGACAGTGCGTGCAGCCATGGGCCCATGGCGCTGGCGCCGCAATCCCCTGCGCCGTGCGACCGATCTGTTCGAGGCATGGCTGGCGCTGACCGCCGCCGTGCTCATCGTCACGGCCGGGCCCGCCGTCGGGTGGATCACCGGCGCGCTGACGGAGGAGTCGCTGCGTCAGTCGGTCCGTGTGCAGCGCCTGCAGCGCCATGCCACAACCGCCACCGTCATCGGGGCCGCATCCGCCCCGCGGTCCGTCGCCTTCGACACCGAGACCGCGGTCAACGAGGAGCGCAGAGCGGTCCAGGCCAGATGGACCGCCCCTGACGGAAGCACCCGCACCGGCACGGTCACCACCGCACTGCGGACAGCCGGCCCCGGGGACACGTTCCCCCTGTGGACGGACGATTACGGCCGAGTGGTTCCCCGCCCCATGGACATGGCCACGGTCGAGGTGCATGCCGTACTCGCGGGTGTCGGTGCCTCCATGGCCTGGGGTGTGCTCGTCGAATGTGCCAGAAGGCTGGTCCTGTGGCGGCTCGAGCGCCACAGACACGCCGCACTGGACCGGGCCTGGGCCGCCGTGGGACCGGACTGGGGCCGAACCGGCGCGGGAAGCTGACCTGCCGCATCCCGTCAACTCCCGCGGGCCGCGCGCGCTACGGTGGTGCGACCCCTTCGGGGCCAGGCCTGTCCGGCCGTGATGCCGGACGGGAACTGGGGGTGGCGTCCCCCTGAGCGACGCGACGGTGCACGGATCACGAGGTGGGGGCAAGGCAGCACGATGGCACAGGGCACGGTCCAGGTGACGCACACCGGCACATCGCGGTGGCGGCGCCGCACAGGCGAGTACGCCTCCCTCGCCGCTGCTCTCGAGGCCGCCGGCGACGGCGACATCCTCACCGTGGCCCCCGGTACATACCGCGAGAATCTGGTGGTCCGGCGTGCGGTCACCCTGCGCGGGCCGGAAGGGGCGGTCGGATCGGTGCGTATCGCCCCTGTGGACGGTGTGCCGCTGACCGTGCGCGCCTCCGCCGTCGTACGGGACCTGCATGTGGAGGGCCAGGACTCGGCCGCGCCCGCGCTGCTCGTCGAGGACGGCACACCCGAGCTCTCGGACCTGCGGATCGTCACCCGCTCCGCCGTGGGCCTCGAAGTGCGCGGCGGCGCCCGGCCCACCGTACGCCGTTGCACCGTCGACAACCCGGCGGGCGTCGGCATCGCCGTACTGGAGGGCGCGGGAGGGGTGTTCGAGGAGTGCGAGGTGGTGGCGGCCGGTCAGTCCGGCGTATCCGTGCACGGCGGTGCCCATCCCCGGCTGGAGCGCTGCCGGGTGCACCATGCCTCGGGCGCCGGCCTGACCGTCACCGGCGAGGGCAGCGGCCTGGAGGCCATCGGCTGCGAGGTGTACGAAATCAAGGGCACCGGTGTCCAGATCGCGTCGCGCGCCGCGGCCCACCTCACCGACTCCTCGGTGCACCGTACTTCGGCCGACGGCATCACCCTCGACACGGACGCGGTACTCACGCTCTCGGACAGCGACATCCACGACATCCCGGAGAACGCGATCGACCTGCGATCCCGGTCGGTTCTCACCCTGACCCGCTCCAAGGTGCGCCGCTTCGGGCGCAACGGCCTGTCCGTGTGGGATCCCGGGACGCGCGTGGACGCCAACCAGTGCGAGATCCAGGACAGTACGGGCGACTACCCGGCGGTCTGGATCAGCGACGGCGCGACGGCCGTACTCGACGCGTGCCGCGTCCATGACGTGCCCGACGCACTGTTCGTCCTGGACCGCGGCTCGCGCGTGGACGTCGTCGACAGCGACCTCTCGCAGGTCCGCAACACGGCAGTGTCGGTGAGCGACGGCGCGACGGCGCAGCTCGACGACTGCCGTATCCGCGAGGTCTCCACCGGTGCCTGGTTCCGCGATCACGGCAGCGGCGGCACGCTGAACGGCTGTACCGTCGACGCCGCCCAGACCGGCGTGATCGTCACCAAGGGCGCGGACCCGCTGATCGAGCGCTGCACCATCACGTCGCCTGCGGAGGCCGGTTTTTATGTGTCGGCGGAGGGCCGTGGCACGTTCCGCGGCTGCCGGGTCACCGGCAGCGGTGGTTACGGCTTCCATGTGATGGACGGCTGTCGTACGACGCTGAGCCGCTGCCGCACCGAGCGCTGCTCCCGCGGCGGTTACGAGTTCGGCGAGGAGGACGGCCCGGTCGTCGAGGACTGCACCAGCGACGAGAGCGGGGTGGCGCGTCAGGGCGCGGAGGCGGCGACGGCCGTCATGACGGCGACGACGTCGCCCGGTCTGCTGTCGGCCGTCCCGGCGCAGAGCGCCCAGCCGGCGGCACCTGTCCCGCAGGACGTGTCGGCGGATCCGGCGCGCGACCCGGGTGCCGTGCTCGGCGAACTGGACGCGCTGGTGGGGCTCGACAGTGTCAAGCGCGAGGTCCGTACGCTCACGAACATGATCGAGGTTGGCCGGCGCCGCCAGGAGGCGGGGCTCAAGGCCGCCTCGGTCCGCCGGCATCTGGTCTTCACCGGATCGCCCGGCACGGGCAAGACGACGGTCGCCCGGCTGTACGGCGAGATCCTCGCCTCGCTCGGTGTCCTGGAGCGCGGCCATCTCGTCGAGGTCTCGCGTGTGGATCTGGTGGGTGAGCACATCGGCTCCACCGCCATTCGCACCCAGGAGGCGTTCGACCGGGCGCGGGGCGGTGTGCTGTTCATCGACGAGGCGTACGCGCTGTCGCCGGAGGACTCGGGGCGGGACTTCGGCAAGGAGGCCATCGACACGCTGGTGAAGCTGATGGAGGACCACCGGGACGCCGTCGTGGTCATCGTGGCCGGGTACACGGCGGAGATGGAGCGCTTCCTCGCGGTCAACCCGGGTGTGGCGTCCCGTTTCTCACGGACCATCACCTTCAGCGACTACGACCCGGAGGAGCTGCTGCGGATCGTGGAGCAGCAGGCGGAGGAGCACGAGTACCGGCTCGCAGAGGGCACGCCGGAGGCGCTGCTGAAGTACTTCACCGTGCTGCCCAAGGGGCCCGCCTTCGGCAACGGCCGCACCGCGCGCCAGACGTTCGAGTCGATGGTGGAGCGGCATGCAGGGCGGGTCGCCGAGCTCGCAGAGGTGAGCACCGACGACCTCACCCTGCTCTACTCGGACGACCTGCCGGAACTGCCCTGAGTCTGCCGGGGGACGACCGGCGTGAGCCTCTCGAGCAGGTCTGCCCGTTCCTGTGCGAACAACGGGTCGGCCTGGTAGTCCGAGTGCCCGAGGATCGGCTCCGGAAGCGGGTGCCGCTCCGAACGCCCGTACACGACGGGGTCCTTGAGCGCCTCCCGGTCGACGTCGGCCGGGTCCTCGCAGCCACCGGCGGCCCGATGCCGGTCCGAGGGGATCAGCACCGGCCCGCCGATCGGGTCGGTACGCCGCCACAGATTGCGCCAGCAGTCCAGTTCGCCGCTGAGTTCCAGCAGGGCCTTGGGCCCGAAGTAGGCGGGGAACCAGCGGCCGTAGAGGCGTTCCAGAGGCGACCCGTACGTCAGTAAGGCCACCCGCTTGCGAGTTGCCGCGGGCAGCTGCCACACGGCCGCCGCGGCCAGCACACTGCCCTGTGAGTGACCCGAGATCACGAGCCGGCCTCCGGTGCGCGCGGTCCAGGTGCACATGCGCCAGGTCAGGTCGGGGACGGCCCGCTCGGCGTAGCAGGGCGGCGCGAAGGGGTGCGCGGCCCGCGGCCAGAAGGTGCCGACGTCCCACAGGATGCCGATGGTGCGGCGCGCGGAGGCGTCGCGATAGGCGCGGCGGCCCATGGTGACGAACAGTATGAAGCCGAAGCCGACCAGCCAGGATCCCAGCGCCTGGGCGGTCTCCGCGGCCGACTCCGCGGGGCCGCCGTGGCCGAACGACCGTCCCGGCACCTCGCCGCTCAGCCACGCGCCGCCGACGGCCCCGGCTCCGAGCAGCAGCGTGGCGCCCGAGACCACACCGGCCATCAGCGGCGCGGCATCGGTGAGGGCGGCGCGGGCTCGGGTTCCCGCGATCCGCCGCGTGCGGACGGCGTCGCGGCGGCCTTCGTCGGGTTCCCCGTCGAAGTACTCGGCCTCGACCGTCGGAGCGAGGCGGCGGGCGGCGAGCCATGTCCGTACGGCCAGCGCCAGCGCGGGAATCAGCAGGACGAGGAGCAGCACGGGAATGACCGACGCCTGCCAGCTGAGCAGCACCGGGGGCCCGGGGATGGTGCCCTCCCCGTCCATGCCGGGTGTGCCGGGCCCGTCGAGCCAGTCCGCGACGCGCTGGGCGACCCCGCCGGTCATCACCCCGCCCAGGGCGCAGGCGAGCATGGCGACGGCCGGCCCGCCGAGTCCGTAGAGCACGGTGCGCGGATGGCGGGCGTAACGATGCAGTATCCGGGCGGTGACGGCGAGTGCGACCACGAGGCCGCCCTGGGCGAGGACGATGACCCGGAAGGTGACGTCGCCGGGAAGGGTGGCGCTCGAGGCCCAGCCCGGCCGCGACCAGGAGGCGTAGAGCACGGCCAGGAGGAGCAATACCAGCGCGGCGCCCGGCAGACAGCGGGCGGCTGCGCGGTCGAGGCGTGCGTCGATCCGCCGCTCGCTGCGGCCGCGGCGGACGACCACCCACAGCACGGCCGCCGCTCCGACGACGAGGGCGCCCTCGAGGAGCACGCCGCAGATCTTCAGTAATGCGTCATCGGCGGCCCGGTCGTGGCGGGCGGCGGCACCGGCGACTGCGGCCGCGACGGTGAGGAGGCCGGCAGCAGTGTGGGCGGCACGCAGCCGGGCGACGAGCCTGCGGCCGTACCAGAAACCGGGCCTGCCGAGCGCGGGCCGTACGTGCGGCTTCGGCGGCCCGGTGGTGTGGGGACCGCAGCTCACCTGCCCGAAGTCGTCCCGGCCGTCCGGGGCGCCGGTCCCGCCGGTGCCCCCGTCGAAATCCAGGTCCCCGTCGTCATCCGTGTCCGTGTGGACGTCCACGACCACTGCGTCGTCACCGGTCGGCGGACGCTGGGACTCGTACGCGCTCCAGGTCCGGTTGGAGAGGTACCAGAGCAGCCCGACCAGCGCTGCCGGGATCACAGCGGCGAGCGCCAGGCGCCTCCCCGGCTGCGACCACCAGCCCCCCTGGGCGCTCGACATGAAGCCGAGCCAGGACCGCTCGCCGCTGCACTGCGGGGACCCGGCGCACTGCCAGGCCAGCAGGTCGAGCGCGACTTCGCAGGCCGCTGCAGTGAGAAGCACGGTCAGACTGAGCGCGACCAGCCGCACCAGCGCCCCGTAGAGCCGGGTGGTCCTGCGCTTCCCCTTGGCCCTGGGCCGCATCCAGTGCGCGAGGTTGACCACCATGAACGGCAGCAGAAGCAGCCACAGAGCACGGGCGCCGTTGCCCGAGGTGAGGTTGGACCAGCAGTACGCTTCCGGGATCGGCCGGTCCAGGTACTCCTGCGGGCGGCTCTCGGCCTCCGCGTCGTCGGTGCGGCGGTACACGGCGGCCTTCTCGTCACCGGTTATCCGCACCGTACGGGGATCACCGAGCATGTCCTGCGGGGTGGCTCCGCCGACGCCGTGAACGAGCAGCTCGAGCGCGGGCCCGCCGCTTCGCGGCGCCGGGGTGGCAGGGGACACAGGGGTGACTCCCTCTCTCGGGACCGGGTACCGACCGGGAATCGGCCGGGAGGCGGTTCGTGACCAGAATTGCGGATCACGACGGTTCGCGGCACCGCTCTCAAGGAATCTCCCCGAGCCCGCCCGGCAATACGCGTGCGAGGATGAGAAGCCTTGGCCACCAGGGCCTGAACGGCGGCCTGGACTGCCGACGACAAGGAAGGACCGGCCCGAGCGGTGAGCGACAACCAGAACCTCCTCGCGGAGCAGCGGCGTGCTCTGATCCTCGACGAGGTCCGCAGGCGCGGCGGGGTCCGGGTCAACGAGCTCACCCGCAGGCTCAACGTCTCCGACATGACCGTGCGCCGGGACCTGGACGCCCTCGCGCGCCAGGGCGTGGTCGAGAAGGTGCACGGCGGGGCGGTGCCGGTGGTCGAGGCGAGCACGCACGAGCCGGGGTTCGAGGCCAAGTCGGCACTGGAGTTGAGCGCCAAGGAGGACATCGGACGGGCGGCGGCCCGGCTGGCGGTGCCCGGCAGCGCGATCGCACTGTCCGGCGGCACGACGACGTACGCCCTGGCGCACCATCTGCTGGAGGTTCCGGACCTCACGGTCGTCACCAACTCGGTGCGGGTGGCTGACGTGTTCCACTCGGCGCAGCGGGCGGGCTCGCCGGGCGGTCGGCGTCCGGGCGCCGCGACGGTGGTCCTCACCGGGGGGGTACGCACGCCGTCGGACTCGCTGGTGGGGCCGGTGGCGGACCAGGCGATCCGCTCGCTCCACTTCGATGTGCTCTTCCTCGGTGTGCACGGCATCTCGGTGGAGGCCGGCCTGTCCACGCCGAATCTGGCGGAGGCCGAGACCAACCGCCATCTGGTGCAGGCCGCGCGCCGCGTGGTGGTGGTCGCCGACCACACCAAGTGGGGGACGGTGGGCCTCAGTTCGTTCGCGGAGCTCGCCGAGGTGGACACCCTGGTGACCGATTCGGGGCTGCCGGCCGCGGCCCGCGAGGAGATCGCGGAGCATCTGACCGGTGTTGTGGTGGCGGGTGAACCGGAAGCCGCGGGCGGTTAGGCGTGAGCGTCTTCCGTATCGGCAGGGTCACCGCGCTGCCTGCCGAGGAGTGCTGGCGGCGGGTCACCGACTGGCCGGCGCACGCGGCGCAGATGCCGCTGACCGCGATCTCGGTGACGGCGCCGGCCACCGCGAACAGGACGTTGGCGAGCGAGGCCGGGCTGAACGCCGGAACCCTCAGGAGGGGGCGGAGCACCGGTGTGGGCACGGTGGTCGTGGCACGCAGCGCGCTGGGCCGGTTCGGCTTCGACGACCCGATGGAGGTCGTGCTCTGGGAATCGCCCTCGCCCGGCCGGCCGGGCCGCTGCCGCCTGGAGAAGCGCGGCCGGGTGATCACGGGCTGGGCCGAGATCTCGGTGTACCCGAAGGGCCCCGGCTCGGTGGTGCTGTGGGTGGAGGAGCTGCGACTCCCGCTGGTACCCGGGCTGTTCGACCCGCTGGTCGCGCGAGTGGGCAGGCGGGTGTTCGGCCGCGCGCTCGACGGCCTGCTCGGCTCGGGATGCACCCGCTGAGGGGCGGACATCGGGCCGCGCCACGGCTATGGTTGCGGGCCCACCCCTCGCCCGCCGCTGGAGGTACGATCCCATGGCACGTCAACTCCGCCTAGTGGAGCTGGAGTTCGTGGAGAGCGCCCCCCTGCGCCTGGTCTTCTCCGCGCAGGTCTCCGCCTCGCCGCAGGCGCTGTACGCGGCACTCGCCGACGACGTCGCCGGCTGGCCCGGCTGGTTCACCGCCGTCACCGCGGCCCGGTCCACCGGTGCGGGCACGGGCCGGGAGATCCGGCTGAAGGGAGGCACCGTGTTCACGGAGACGATCCTGGCCAGGGAGCCGGACACCCGCTACGCGTACCGTGTGGACCAGACCAACGCCCCCGGTCTGCGGGCGCTGCTGGAGGAGTGGCGGATCACGCCGACCGCGACGGGCGCACGGGTGCAGTGGACGTTCGCCGCGGACGGGCCGGCGCCGCTGCGGCTCGCGCTGCGGCTCGGCCGCCCGGGTCTCGGCCGCGCCTTCAGGGACGCCGTGCGCAACCTGGACCGCGGACTGACTCACTCCGCCGACCGCTGACCCGCGGCTGCCAGGCGCTCACCGCCGACAAGGCGGCCCGGACCGCCCCGGACCGTCAGCAGACCGCCCCGACCGTCAGCAATGCCAGTCGCCGGTGGCGAGGAACTGCTCGATCGCCGCCGTGTACGGGCGGATGTCGAGCCCCTGCTCGGCGAGCCAGCCGTCGGAGTAGTACTTGTCGAGGTAGCGGTCGCCCGGGTCGCAGATCAGGGTGACCACACTCCCCCGCTCCCCCGCGGCCACCATCTCGGCCACGACCTTCAGCGCGCTCCAGAGTCCGGTGCCGGTCGAGCCGCCCGCCTTGCGCCCGATGGCGCCTTCGAGGGCCCGCACGGCGGCGACGCTGGCGGCGTCGGGCACCTTCATCATCCGGTCGATCGCGCCCGGCACGAAGCTCGGCTCCATACGGGGCCGGCCGATGCCCTCGATGCGGGAGCCGCAGTCGCTGGCGGCGTGCGGGTCGGCGTGCGTCCAGCCGTCGAAGAAGCAGGAGTTCTCCGGGTCGGGGACGCAGATGCGGGTGTCGTGCTGCATGTAGTGCACATAGCGGGCGATGGTCGCCGAGGTGCCTCCGGTGCCTGCCGTGGCGACGATCCAGGTGGGCTCCGGATAGCGCTCGAGCCGAAGCTGCTGGTAGATCGATTCCGCGATGTTGTTGTTACCGCGCCAGTCGGTGGCCCGCTCGGCGTAGGTGAACTGGTCCATGTAGTGGCCGCCGGTCCGGTCGGCGAGCGCCGCGGACTCCTCGTACATCTTCCGCGAGTCGTCGACGAAGTGGCACTGACCGCCGTGGAACTCGATCAGCCGGATCTTCTCGGAGCTCGTGGTGCGTGGCATGACGGCGACGAAGGGGACACCGATCAGCTTCGCGAAGTACGCCTCGGACACGGCCGTCGAACCGCTGGACGCCTCGATGACGGGCTTGCCGGGTCTGATCCAGCCGTTGCACAGGCCGTACAGGAACAGCGAGCGGGCGAGCCGGTGTTTGAGGCTGCCGGTGGGGTGGGTGGACTCGTCCTTGAGGTAGAGGTCGATCCCCCACTCCTCCGGCAGCGGGAAGCGCAACAGGTGGGTGTCGGCGGAGCGGTTGGCGTCCGCCTGGACCTTGCGTACGGCCTCTTTGAGCCAAGCCCGGTAGTGCGGATCGCTGCGGTCCACGTCGGCGGTCGCGACCGCCCTGCCCGGTGCGGTCCGGTCCGCCGTGCTGTCCATCGCGTTCCCTTCGTTGTGCCGACTCTGTCGCCACTTGCAACAGTAAGCCCCTCACCTGCGTAAACGTTCGCTTTGAGTGTCCATAGGCGTCGCTTGTGGCCGAGCGGCAGCAGGTGTACTGGTATGTGCGGCGCGAGTTGTGCACACTTCCAGGAGAGTCGCTGCGAAGGGGGCGGAAACGATGGCCATGGCAGAGCCGGATTTCAGCGCCACGGGTGTGCGGATCGAGCGCTGGCCCCGCTCGCTCACCCGGGCCGGCCAGGTGCTGATCAAGGACGGCAGGCTGGCACTGATGACCAGCTACGGCCGCGTCATCGAGAGCGCGCCCGTGCGGGCGGTGACCGCGGGCAGGCCGTGGTTCGCCGGTGACGACAGCACGGTGGCGACGCTGAACGGCAAGCGGTACCGCCTGACGATGGGCCAGCGCAGCAGGCGGCCCGAGGGGCGGGCGCTGGCCGGGCGATTCCTGGAAGCGGTCCGCGGCGCGGGCGGCTCGGAGCGCTGAGCAGCACGCAGGAGCACGCAGGAGCACGCAGGAGCACTGACGACGCCCGTACGGGCTCCGTGAGTTGCGGGGCATGGGGCGATGGTTCACGCTGGTTCCACATCACTCAGGGTTCGCCGGCGGTCACGCTGAGATCCAGTCCCGCCGGTCTGATCAGCAGGTCGGCCGACTGCTGGATCGCATTTCTCGTCTTCTTCCGGACTATTTCGGGGAGTCGCAGCCGTGATCAGCCAGCCAAGCAGGCACTGCACGGTGGAGCTCCAGGCCCTGCCGTCGCGGATCGGTCAGGTCCGCAGAATCATTTCGGCGCAACTGCGCTACTGGCATCTCGATCCTCTGATCGACCATGCCGCGCTGGGCGTCACCGAGTTGCTGACCAATGTCCACCGGCATGCCCAGCCGGACAAGATGTGCACCGTGGACGTCGAGCTGCTGCTCGACCGGCTCACGGTCTCCGTTCACGACCACGACCCGCGGCTGCCGACCGTGCGCGATCCGGGCATGTCCGCCACATCGGGGCGCGGTCTCGCGCTGGTGGCTGCCATGAGCGAGAGCTGGGGCGCCCGGCCCCAGGGCGACACGGGCAAGGTCGTCTGGTTCACGCTCCCCGCCTCGTCGCCCGCCGTGACGCTGCCCGCGTACCGGGCGGTGTACGGGGCGACGACCATCGGCCCCTTCGCCGGTGCTCCGGAGGCCGCGGCCGTACTGGTCGTACCGGAGACGGAGCCGGCTTCCGCCCGGCCGGCCGTCGCCGGCTGACGCAGCGGGCGCGGCGCGCCCGCTGCTCGGCGCGATTGGCGCGACTCGCGAGTCATGCCGCAGCGTCCCTGGAGACGCGGCCGACACTGCTGGTCGAGGACGGACAGCAGGCGCCAGTACTCCCCCTCGTCCGTCTCGCCGGCAGCGAAGCGGCGGCCCAGTACGGCGATCGGCGAACTCTCGGAGATCGCCGGACGGCCGCCCTGCCCGCGGCCCGTCAACGCACCGACGAGGACTCATGAACGATCGAGACTGGGGAAAGGATGATTTCAGGCGTCCTGATATCGCACCGGGTCCTCCAAGCGGGCCTCGGCGAATCCCCTGAGCCGCAGCAGGCAGGTGTCGCATTCACGGCACGCGCGGCCAAGCTCGTCCGGGTCGTAGCAGCTGTGGGTGAGTGAGTAGTCGACGCCGAGCCTCAGCCCCTCGCGGATGATGTCCGCCTTGGACATCGCAATGAGCGGCGAGTGCAGCTTCAGCTCCTGACTGCCCTCGACCCCGGCCCGCGTGGCGAGGTTGGCCATCTTGGCGAACGCGTCCATGTACTCAGGCCGGCAGTCCGGGTAGCCGCTGTAGTCCACGGCGGTCACCCCGGTGAAGATGTCGGCGGCCCCGACGACCTCCGCGTAGGCCAGGGCGAAAGACAGGAAGATGGTGTTGCGGGCCGGCACATAGGTGATGGGCACACTGGAGTTCTCGAGCTCGTCCACGCTGTCGTGCTTCGGTACGGCCATCTCGTCGGTGAGCGCGGATCCTCCGAAGACTCGCAGATCGATACCGGCGATGATGTGGCGTGCCACGTTCTGTGCCTCGGCGACGCGCTTCGCTGCCTCGAGTTCGATGCCGTGCCGTTGGCCGTACTGAAAGCTCAGCGCGTACGGCATGAAGCCTCGGCTCTTGGCAATGGCCAGCACAGTGGTCGAGTCGAGGCCGCCACTGAGCAGCACGATCGCGGGACGGTCCATGCGCTCTCCACCTCTGCGGGAGACGAGTGGGATCGGGATGTCGGTGGGAGAGTGCTGTTGGCTCGAGTCGGCGACGAGTGCACCGGCTCGCTTCACGACGAGGAGGCCGCCCGTGGGGTTCCTTCCGCATCCACTTCCAGGCGAAGTCCGCCACGAGGCTGCTGGGTGACCTGGACGCGCACCGGCACGTCGACGACGGAAGCAAGGTCTTCAGCGACTTCCGCGGCGAGGTGTTCAGCAAATATGCCGCGATTGCGAAACCCGAAGAGGTACAGCTTGAGCGATTTGTGCTCGATTGCGCGCTCTCGAGGTTTGTAAGAAATGCGAATCGAATAGATGTCGGGCTGCTCGGTCATGGGGCACAATGCGGTTAATTCGTTCGAGACAAATGCGATCTCGTTGATTCCCGGAACGCTGGCGATCGTCTCGATCGCCCCGGGCCCGATGGAGCCGCGCACCGGCCGGCCCAGCAAAGTAAGCCCCTCGGTCACCGTCGACGTCGACGCCTCGTCACTCATCCCTGCCCCCCTGAACTCGTCACCATGGCATGGCGAATCTCGAACAGCACCCGGCGCGGCCGTCTGCACCGCCGACCGCCCCGGCACTGCGCGACACCGGAGAATCTCCGTCCTCTTCAGCGCACCTGGAGTCTAGTTGGGTGACCGGTTCTCAGCCAGGGCGCAGTCATGCGGGAACCGGGTTGGCGGTACGCAGGGGGGCGGCCGGTGAATTCGCGGGCGAGCCCCCTGCCTCTGCTCCGGTCCGGCGGCCCTCGCCTGACAGCCCTCCGTCCGATCGCGAAGCATAATTCGGGGCCCTGAAGTCCTTGCTTCCAGGCCACTTGAGCGAACGCTGCCGGCCGGCCCGCCCACACCCGCGCTCGGTCCGGGTAGCCGCGAAGCGGGTGTCCGGCCCGACTTCCTCGGGAATCGGGTGCCCTGTTCGGGACGCGGCGGCATGATGGTCACGCGGTGACCCACTCTGGTCGCGGAGAGGAGCGGATCGATGACATCAACGCAGGACGACCGGCCGGCCGGCGAGGAGCCGGCAGAGCCGCCGGAGCCCGTACCCCACCGGGAGACAACGGCCATGGACGGCCGGATTCCGGCAGCCCTGCTGGACTCGCTCGCGGGGGAACTCTCCTCGTACGCCTCCGAGGGCGACGAAACCGCGGCCGACGCCTGATCTACGCCCAGCCATTGCCTTCGAGGCTGCTCTCCACCGCCAGGGCGGCTTCCTCGCCCCGGCGGTAGCCGATCTCCCGGGCCACCTCGGAGGCTCGGCTGATCTCGTCCCAGGCGGCCTCCTCGTCGCTCACGTCCTGGTAGACACGGGCCAGGGCGATCCGCGCGTCCACCTCCGCGACCCGGTATCCGCCGCTGCCCGCCATCGCCAGCGCCTGGTCCGCGTCCCCACGTGCGCTCGCGGACCGGCCCGTGGCCGCGGCCAGGCGGCACCGCGCGAGCAGCGAAGCGATCAACACGTCCCGGCGGGTGATGCCGCGCGCAATGGCGTGGGCCGCCTCGAAGTGTGTCCGGGCCCGCTGCAGCGCCTCCGTCTCGACGGGGGTGCGCGGGTCGCTGTCCGGACCGCCGCGGCACGGACCCGCCTCGTCCAGCGCCAGGTCCCCCAGTCCGATCAGGCAGGCGGCCTCGTCGGCGGTCCAGCCGGCCCGTCGGCAGATGGTCAGATTGGCCTCCAGGGCCCGGTGCGCGGCCGCGGCCCGTCCGGTGGTGCGCAGATGTTCCGCGTAATGGATGCCGCTCCAGCTGTACAGGAGGGGGATCGGGGTGAACTCCCGGGCCAGGCGCAGCGCGGACGCGAAGGCTTCCTCCGCGGCGTCGTGGTCGCCCCGATAGTGGTGCAGCGTGCCGCTCAGGGTCTCGGCGACCAGTTCGTCCTCACGGTCGCCCGCCCGCCGGGCAAGTTCGAAGGCGCTCTCGATGGCCTCCTCCGCGCCGGCCAACTGCCCGAGCCCCAAGTGCAGTTCGACCCGGTTCTGGCAGCTGACCGCAGCTTGGTGGTAGCGGCCGAGACCGCGGAAGGCCGCCTCGGCCCGGCGCAGTGCGGCCACCGCGTCCCACAGCCGCCCCAGCATCTGGAAACTGGTGGCGACCTCGTGCAGGACCCAGCCGCGCATCTCCGGGTCGCCGCCGGCCGTGAAGGGCTCGCGCCGGAAGTCGCCCCGCGGGAAGAAGTCGGTGAAGCATGACAGGACCGTGTCGTACGCGCTGAGTTCACGGGTGATCAGGCCTCGATCGCCTGCGTACAGCTGGTCCGTGATGAGCAGATACGCCTCGGCGTACGCGCCGGAGCGGCACGCGTGATGGACGGCCTCGATCAGCGGATCGAGGCCTTCGAGTGTGGCAGGGGGGTCGGTGCGTGCGTCGGCGATGCGCATGTAGTAGCGCTTGGCCCACTCGTGGAGGCTGGTGTGGTCCACGCTGCTGCGCGCCGACTTGTAGTAGTAGTCGCGGATCAGGGGGTGGGTGCCGAGCCGGCCGCTCTGGTCGCGCCGCACCACCCGGGCGTCGACGAGATGAACCAGTGCGGCGGCATGGGCGACGGGCAGCGCCGAGCCGCACTGCACGTCCTGCTGCACGCCCTGCACGTCCTGCTGCACGTCCTGCACGCTTTGCGCGTTCTGCGGGAGCACGGCCTCCAGAGCCTCCTCCCCCACCGGGGTGCGGAAGACGCTGAACCCGATGAGCAGTTCGCGCTCGGTCTCCGAGAGCCACGCGTCGTACTGGCTCAGGATGCGCCGTACCAGCTCCCCCCGGGGCAGGTCCGGATCCGGTCTCGGCAAGGTGGCGACCCGGCGCACGTCACCTCCGTACCGCTTGACCAGATAGGCCGCGATCAGGCTGAGAGTGAGCGCGTGCCCGCCCCACTGGTCGGCCACCCGCTCCAGCGCCGCGTCGGAGCCGCGTACCCCCAGCGTTGCCAGGAGTTCACGGCCCGCCTGGGCGGTGAGCGAGGGGACGTCGATCTGCCGGTGGGTCACGAAGGAGATGAGGTCGACCACCGGTGCCCGCGAGGTGATCAGGCAGAAGGACGGGTGGCCGGGTGTGGCGAAGAAGGTGAGGAAATCCCGCAGATCCGGGCTGAGTACGGCCCCGTAGTGGTCGCCGCGCTGCTCCTGGACGGCTTCGAGCCCGTCCAGCACGAAGATGTACGGCTGGGTGCTCAGCAGCGAGGCGATGATCTCGGCGCGGGCCCGTCCGTCGCCGCAGTCCTCAGAGGTGATCCGGCCGCCGCTGACGTAGTCGAGCGCGGCTTCCAGGAAGTCGTCGGCCCCGGAGCGTTCGGCGAAGGTCCACCAGAAGATGCGGGACGGCTGCGCGTCCTGGTCGGCGTTGACCCGGTCCGCTCTGCGCCGGCTTTCGAGCCACTGGCGGGCGATGGTGGTCTTGCCCTCGCCACCGAACCCGATCAGCCCGACGACCAAGGTCTCCGGGTCGTTCGCCACCCGCTCGGTCTCGGCGAGGAGCGCTTCACGCCCCACCCATTCGTTCAGCAAGGCGGGCGCGTCCTCCAGCCGGTGGGACCGCGGCAGCTGAACCCTGTGAAGTAGTTCGCCGTCCATCTGCGGCGGTTCCGCATGCTGCATCGGCAACGGGTCGGCCCGGATGACCAGGGAGAACGGCGGAAAGGTGACGAGGTGGGCGTTGACCGCCCAGGCGGTGTCGCGGTCCTCGGCCGCTCCCGACGAGCCCCATTTCTCGGAGACCATGCCGACGACCAGGTTGCGCACGCGGTCGAGCACCGGGGCTCCGCTCATGCCCTCGGCGATGCCCGACGACCGGAGCTGGACGGGCTCCTTCAGCAGGGCGTGGCCCTCCGGAGCCTCGATCTCGCCCATGATCGTCCCCTGGGCGAGGAGCCCTTGGTACTTGCCCAGCCTGCGGTACCCGTAGCCGATGAACTCGTTCCATGAAGATGCTGCGGCATCGCCGAGTACGGCCACCCGGCTGTTGGGGATCGGCGCCTCAGTCATGAGGCAGACGATGTCGTCGTCGTTTTCCTGGCAATAGGCGACCACCCTGGCCCGGCGGGTGACGGCCTTCCAGTGATCCACGGCCGGGAAGTGAATGTCGACCTCCGGAGGCTCGGACGCCCGTACGTCCAGCCCGCCCGCCTCCAGTACGTGGCGGCAGGTGACCACGAGCCCTCGGCTGGCGATGGCCACCCCGCTGCCCAACGTCTCCCCGCTGTCGGGCAGAGCGACTCTTACGGTAATGAGCCTCACATTCTGCAGTCTGACCTGGTATCCGGAGTTCGGCTCTCCCGTCATGGACCGTCCGCGCTCCAGGTGAGCCGCACCGTGAGCGCCGCGCCGACGCCCGCTTTGGCGATCATCGCGCCGCTCTCGGCGTCCAGCGTGATACCGAACTCGACCTCCACCTCGTCCGGCCGTCGCGGCAGCGAGCCGACTGCTGCGTTGACCCGCTGTGCCATGGAACGGATGGTTCCCATGGCGGCGTTCACCGCGTCCTCCGAGCGGCGGAGCAGATCGGCGGGGCCGACCGCGACCTGCCGGATACCGCGCCCCGGCGGGAATTCGACGAGTAACCGGCCGTCGTCCGGTGTGATGTCGTCGCCCTTTGACTCGGTCCGCGCCGTGCCGACCTGCCCGGTCATCAAGCCCTCCTCCTGCCTCCGGATCGCCCCGTCGGCGATCCTCTGTCTGTTCTGCCCGCACCATGAAAGACTTCAACTCGTCGATCTCGCAGGAAAACTGAAATCCTGTCCGGCGCGGGACGCCTTGCCCGAAGGAGCCCGGGCACTGGAAGTTTGTTGTGCGACCCTCCCCACCATCCGATCTGCGGCCTTGGTTCGCCGAAGACCCGTGGCCCGTGCCCAGATCGACCGGGCGCTGCGGTCGGCCGGATTTCTGCTCGTCACCGGGCAGGGCGTGACCGGACGCGCTGCGCTCTCGGGTCCGATCGGCCGCGTGCGAGTTCTGCGGGCTGCCGGCCGCAGCGAAGGAGCGATACGCGGTACGGGTCGGCGAGCGCGGCTGGCTGGGCCCGGGAGCCGAGGCAACGCTGATGCGGACGGCATCGAGACCCCACCCGACCTCAAGGAGTCGCTGTCCTTCGCGGCCGATGAGCCGCCCGGCGACCCGGCAGTCGAGGCCGAGTGGCTCCTGCCCGGCTGAGGCGTCCACGCTCAGGGCCGCCGTGGAGGAGTACGTCGCGCAGATGCGGGCGCTGTCGGACAGCCTGCTCGAGCCCATACCGCCCCTGACTCACCCGGACCGACGCCGTGGCCGGCCGGCTCTCCTGCGGGGGCAGGGCGCGGGTGGGGTCCCGGCGTGTCCCTTCAGACGATGACGTGGCGGCCCTTCGCGGCGGGCCCCCCGTAGGGGCCGGTCAGCACCTCGTCGGGCTGGCCGATCCCGACGTGTCCGTGGGCACGGACAACCAGGATGACTGCGGTGGCCGCGAGCGCAGGAGCGGCGAGGCCGAAGAAGGCGGCCGAGGGCAGGCCGAGCAGCACGGCCATCAGCGTCCACGACACGATGGCGGCCAGACCGGCGACCGCGGCCCGTCGCCGCAGGGTCCGCCGTCGAGCCCTGGTCTCCTGGAGGCCGAGGATCCGCACCCGAAGCCGCCGACCGCAGTCCTGATGGGCGCAGACGATGTCCCGGGTGGTCTCGCCCTCCTGAGGCCGCTCGATCTCCAGCCTGCTGGAGTGGCCGATGACGAGGACCACTGTGTTGCCCGAACTGCTCTCTCCAGTGACGAAGTTGAGTAAGACCTGAACGGTCTGTTCCACGTGTGCCATTCCGCCTCCCGTGAGTGAAGCAGCCCCCGTGCGATCGCGCGCATGTGTGTGCCTGCTCGGACCTGCCGCGTAGCAAAGTAGCCGCTTTCGCAGTCGGACTGCTGACCACAAGCGGGCACTCCCAGACCGGGCGCCGCTGCGGAGAGCTTCATACGCCGGGGGCACGCCTCCGTCATGGCGGTGCCGTGGACGGGGCAGCTCGGAGGGTCGCCGACCAGAATCGTCTGCTGCTGCGCGCAGTCCGCCATCTCCAACCCGGACGACCGCCAGTCCCGTCGAGACACCGCCCCGTCAGTACGTCTCGCCGAGTGAGAACGCATCAGCCCTGGGTCAGGGAGCAATGCCGTTTGGACAGGAACTGGATGGGCTCGGGCGCTGGCGGCTGGAAGCTTGACGGTCGGCGGGCCGGGGTGGCGTACGCCGTGGCCGCTCTCGACCGGCAGATGCGATTGGTCCCCGTTTGACATGTTTCTGGCGGATGGCAGAGTGGTATGTGAGGGTGAATGTTGGGAGGCTCGGCATGGCACCAGGCCCAGCATGGCGTTCCGCAGCACGGCAACTGCCGCTCAGGCTCACGGTCGGCACGTTCTTCCTCAAGTCCGCACTGTCGAAACGCGGAACGAACGAGGCCACCGCTGAAAGGCCGCAGCAGTTCGCCGCCACCACGTACCCGTTCCCGGGCAAGCTCGACGCCGAGAAGTCTCTCCGGCTGCTCTCCGCCGGAGAGATCGCCATTGCCACCTCATTGCTCCTGCCGGTCATCCCTGCCGCTGTCGCCGGGGTTGCGTTGACCGCATTCTCCGTTGGCACCCTCGGGCTCTACCTGCGGACGCCGGGGATGCGGCGGGAAGGCAGCCTGGGCCCGACCGAGCAGGGAACCGTGCTGGCCAAGGACGTCTGGATGCTGGGCATCAGCGTCTCCCTCATCGCTGAGGGCGTGAACGAACACCGGTGACGCACGGAGCCACCTTGGTTGAAGAGACAATTCCGTTAGGGGTGCACATGGCCAGGACCAAATGGTTCTTCGAGCCCGGTCATACCGCGGCGGAGTTCCGCGCCAGGCACATGATGGTCACCTACGTGCGCGGGCAGCTCAAGAACGTGCACGGCTTGCTGGAGGTCGATCCCGACGAGCCGGAGAAGGCCCGCGTCGAGGCGACGGTCGACGCGACCCAGGTGTACACCGGTCAGCCCCAGCGCGACGCCCACCTCCGCAGTGCCGATTTCTTCGACGTCGAGCACCACCCGTCGTGGACGTTTGTCGGTTCGTGCATTCGTCAAATGAGCGGAACCGAGTTCGAGGTCACCGGAGATCTCACGGTACGTGGCGTGACACGCCCCGTAACCTTCGACGTCACTTACTTGGGACAGTGGGATACCCCTTGGTGGGAGGAGGGGCGGGACCTCGGGCCCAGGCGACGCGCCGGTTTCGCCGCCACGACGCGTATCGATCGACATGACTTCGGGGTGAGTTGGAACGACGTGGTCGACCGCGGCGGAGTGGTCGTCAGCCCCATGGTCGATGTCATGGTCGACGTCGAGGCCGTCCTCGAGGCCGGTGAAACGGCCGCCTGAGCGCGACCAGGTCGGGCTGCGAGCCGAACCGAGCAGCGAACGGCAACACGGGGTGTGGCTTGCACAGATGCCCCTATGGATGTCGACTGGTGCCGCACAGTGCGGCTAAGGATGCCTCGCTGCCCAGCCGGTCCGGGTTGTCGCCGGCGGCTACGAGCAGGGCTGCGGCGGTGTCCGGACCGACGCCGCGGTGGTCGGTGCATTCGACTCCTGCTCGCCGCAGTGTTCCGAAGGAACGAGCCCAGGCCAGCAGTTGACGGTAGCCGGGAAGGACCGGCCGTCCAGAGTTGACGGTAGCCGGGAAGGACCGGCCGTCCAGAGTGGCCCCGCGCGAGGCTGATTGACCCGATCGGCCGTCAGTTCTTCTTCAGCTCCTCGGCGAGCATCACAATGATGCCGCTGGGACCGCGGACGTACGTGAGCTTGAAGACGTCCTCGTAGGTCGCCACACCGCGAAGCGGACGGCATCCGTGCTTTGCGGCTACCTCAAGGGCTTTATCGATGTCGTCGACTGAGAAGGCGACGCGATGCATGCCAATCTCGTTGGGCCGAGTGGGCTTCGACTCGATCGCTTCGGGGTGGATGTACTCGAAGAGCTCAAGGCGACCGTGACCGTCTGGCGTCTGGAGCATCGCAATGTTGGCGTGATTGCCATCAAGGCCGACGGCAGTGTCGGTCCACTCACCACTGACCGTGTCACGGCCGACGACCGTGAGGCCGAGGTCGGTGAAAAAGGAGATCGTTGCTTCGAGGTCGCGAACGGCGATGCCGACGTTCTCAAGTTTGATGGCCATGCGTTGCATGCTACCGAGCGGGGCCGATCAGGTACTGCCGGCAAGGACGCAGCCGTGTACCAGGACACCGTCGAGGTCGACCGTGACCTGTCGACCGGCGTCCGGAGCGTGTTTGCCCGGCGGTAAGGACATCGATCACGCGGGAGACCGTCGGTCAGAGGCGACGCGAGAAGACGGCCGGCTCGCACCGCAGCATCGCGACATCCGCGAGGCAGTCACCGCCGAGTGCGACCGCCAGGGCGACGGCCGTCGGCGACCGCTACCAGGTGCTGCACCTCTCGCGGCCGGAGCGCACCGCACGGCGGCTGGCAGGCACTGGTGAGCACACTCTCGCAGGCCGGTCGGGGACCGGCCCGATGTCAGCGGTGGTCCGGCAGGAACCAGCGGTGCGGCGCGATGAGACGATGGATCCCTTCAGGTCCCCAGGAGCCGGGTGCGTAGGGCTGCACCGGCGGCGGCTTCTCCAGCAGCGGGGTGGACGCTGCCCACAGGCGCTCGATGCCGTCCGAGCGGGTGAACAGGGCCTGGTCGCCGACCATCGCATCGAGGATGAGGCGCTCGTAGCCCTCCAGGGCGTGCCTGGTGTTGAAGGACTCCGCGTAGCTGAACAGCATCTCGGCCTCGCCGAGCCGCATGTCGGGGCCCGGCTCCTTGACCAGGAAGCGGGCGGCGATCCGGCCGGGGTCGTCGAAATCGATCACCAACTCGTTGTTCCGGGGCGCATGAGCACCTTGCGGGGTCGCGGGGAACATCCGCAGGACCGGTTCCCGGAAGCCGAGCGTCACGACATGGCGCCCTTGCTCCAGCGCCTTGCCGGATCGCAGGTAGAACGGCACGCCCGACCACCGCCAGTTGTCGATGTGCACGCGCAGGGCGACGAACGTCTCGGTGTCGGAACGGGGGTCGACACCGGGCTCGTTCCGGTAGCCGTCGTACTGGCCGCGGACGACGTGGGCGGGGTCCAGGGGCCGCAGGCTCTGGAAGACCCTCTCCTTCTCGTCCCGCAAGGGCTGCGCGGCGAGCGTGGCCGGGGGTTCCATCGCGACGAATCCGAGGAGCTGGAACAGGTGGGTCACGATCATGTCCCGGAAGGTCCCGGTCCCTTCGAAGAACTTGGCCCTGCCCTCGATGGCGATTTCCTCCGGAACGTCGATCTGCACATGACTGATGTGGTCGCGGTTCCACACCGGTTCGAAGAGGCCGTTGGCGAAACGGAGGGCGAGGATGTTGTCCACCGATTCCTTGCCCAGGAAGTGGTCGATGCGGAAAACACGGGACTCGTCGAAGACGGCGTGGATCGTCGCGTTCAGCGCCTGGGCCGAGGGCAGGTCCGTGCCGAAGGGCTTCTCCACGATCAACCGGGCATTTTCCGCCATGCCGGTGGCGCCGAGCATCTTGACGACGGAGGTGAACGCGGCCGGCGGGACGGCGAGGTGGAACAGTCGCCGTGGGCTGCCGCCGATGGACCGCTCGGCCTGCTCGATCGCGGCCAGAAGTGGCTCGGGGGCGTCGGGGTCGGCCGCTCCGAAGGACAGCGCGTCCTCGAACTGCTGCCAGGCCGGTCCCTGCGGCTTGGAGCTGCCGAACTCGGCGACCGCATCCCTCGCGTGGGCACGGAAGCCCTCGTCGCTGGGCGCGACGGCGGCCGGCGCCGAGCCGACGATGCGGTAGCGGGCGGGCAGCAGTCCCGCCTTGGCCAGGTGGAAAAGACCGGGGAGCAGCTTGCGCCGGGCGAGGTCGCCGGTCGCACCGAACAGCACGATGACATGGTCGTCGGGGAGCGGGCCGTGCTTCCCCGTCCCGGAGCCGGCGCTCGGCACAGTCACCCCGCCTTCTCGGCGTGACCGCCGAATTCGCCGCGCATCGCGGACAGCACCTTGTCGGTGAACTCCCCCAGACCGCGCGATTCGTAGCGTTGTGTCAGGGCGGCGCTGATGACGGGCGCGGGCACGCTCTCGTCGACCGCCGCCAGGACTGTCCAGCGTCCCTCCCCGGAGTCCGAGACCCGGCCGGTGAACGCGTCGAGCTGTGGCGAACGGGCCAGCGCGTCGGCGACAAGATCGACAAGCCACGAACCGACCACCGAGCCTCGGCGCCACACCTCGGCGACCTCGGCCACGTCGATCTCGTACCGGTAGGCCTCGGGCTCGCGCAACGGGGCGGTCTCCGCGTCGACCGAGCGCTTTCGCAGGCCGGCGTCCGCGTGCTTGATGATGCTGAGGCCCTCTGCGATGGCGGCCATCATCCCGTACTCGACGCCGTTGTGGACCATCTTCACGAAGTGGCCGGCACCGCTCGGTCCGCAGTGCAGATAGCCCTCGGGGGCGGTTCCGTCGGCGCGGGTCCTGCCCGGCGTGGGCTCGGCGCTGCCGGAACCGGGGGCGATGGTGCGGAACACCGGGTCCAGCCGCGCCACCGCATCCGGGTCGCCGCCGATCATCAGGCAGTATCCCCTCTCCAGGCCCCAGACTCCGCCGGACGTGCCGCAGTCCACGTAGTGGACGCCGTGCCGGGCGAGTTCCTGGGCCCGGGCCATGTCGTCCCGGTAGTACGAGTTGCCGCCGTCGACGACGATGTCGTTCGCGTCGAGCAGGGCCGTCAGCTGTTCGAGTGCGCCCTGCACCACGCCGGCGGGCAGCATCAGCCAGAGATTGCGGGGACGCTCCAGTTTCTCGACGAAGTCCTCGAGCGAGGAGGCGGCTGTCGCTCCTTCTTTCTCCAACTCCCGCACGGCAGAGGTATCGAGGTCGTAGACGACGCACCGGTGGCCGGCGCGCATCAGCCGGCGTACGAGATTGGCTCCCATCCGGCCGAGCCCCATCATGCCGAGCTGGAGTGTAGTGCCGGTGTCAGTGGTCATGGCCGGACTCCCCGTTCTCCGTGGCTTGCCGCGTACGTGCGTGTTGCCAGCAACTCGCGTGCCACTTCGGTGACTCGCTGGGTGGTGAAACCGAATTTCGTCAGCAGTTGCTTCAGAGGTGCCGACGCGCCATAGGTGTGCATGCCGATGAGGGCGCCGCCGTCCCCCACGTACCGGTCCCATCCGAACGTCGATGCCTGCTCGATGCCGACCCGTGCGGTCACCGCCGGCGGCAGGACCTGGTCGCGGTACTCCTGAGGCTGACGGTCGAACAACTCCCAGCACGGCATGCTGACCACCCGGACCTCGATACCGTCCGCGGCGAGTTCGTCGCGGGCGGACAACGCCAGGGACACCTCCGATCCGGTGGCGATCAGGATGACTTGCGGCTCTCCCGAGGGCGCGTCGGCGAGGACATAGGCGCCGCGTGCGACTCCGGACGCGGCGGCGAGCCGTGACCGGTCGAGCGTAGGAAGAGCCTGGCGGGACAGCACGAGAGCCGCCGGTTCGTGGCGGAGAGCGGCGACCACGCGCCATGTCTCGACGACTTCACCGGCGTCGCAGGGCCGGAAGACCAGCAGGCCAGGCATGGCGCGGAGTCCGGCGAGCTGTTCGACGGGCTGGTGGGTGGGCCCGTCCTCACCGACACCGATGGAGTCGTGGGTGAAGATGTGGACGGCCGGGATCTCCATCAGCGCGGACAGCCGGATGGCCGCCTTGGCGTAGTCGGAGAAGATGAGGAACCCCGACCAGTACGGCCGCAGCTTGGTCAGCGCCATGCCGTTGACGACGGCCGCGGAGGCGTGTTCCCGGATGCCGAGGTGCAGATTGCGTCCGGACCGGTCGTCGGGCTCGAAGTCGCCCGCGCCGTCGAAGGTGAGCCGGGTCTTGGTCGACGGCGCGAGGTCGGCCGATCCGCCGATCAGCCACGGCACGCGCTGCGCGAGAGCGTTGAGTACCTGGCCCGAGGAGTCCCTGGTGGCCAGGCCCTTGGGGTCGGCGGGAAAGTCGGGCAGCGCGCTCTCCCAGCCGGCGGGGAGGTCGCGGCGCTGCATGCGCTCCAGTTCGTCGGCCAGATCGGGCCAGGCGGCCCGGTAGGCGTCGAACCGCTTCTGCCAGGCGGTGCGCAGCGCGGCGCCACGGGCGCCGATGCCCTGGTCGAACCAGTCACGGACACCGTCGGGTACGAGGAAGTGCTCGTCCTCCGGCATCCTCAGGAAGCGCTTGGTGGCCCGCACTCCGTCGGGTCCGAAGGGCGAGCCGTGGGCCTTCGGCGAGTCCTCGACGGGAGAGCCGTAGCCGATGTGGCTGTGCACGACGATCAGGGTGGGCCGCTCGGTCTCCGCCCGGAAGGTGTGGAACGCGCGCTCGACGGCGTCGAGTTCGTTGGCGTCGGCGACGGTGGTCACGTTCCAGCCGTACGCGAGGAATCGGGCGGCGACGTCCTCGGTGAACGTGATGTCCGCGTGGCCCTCGATGGTGACCCGGTTGGAGTCGTAGATCCAGCACAGGTTGGACAGCCGGTGGTGCCCGGCGAGCGAGGCGGCCTCCGAGGCGATGCCCTCCATCATGCAGCCGTCGCCGGCCAGCGCGTACACGTCGAAGTCGAAGAGCGGAAAGTCGTCCCGGTTGTACCGCCCGGCCAGCCATCGGCCGGCCATCGCCATGCCCACGGAGGTGGCGACCCCCTGGCCCAGCGGCCCTGTCGTGGTCTCGACACCGCTGGTCCAGCGGTATTCGGGGTGACCGGGGCAGCGGGAGTCGAGCTGGCGGAACGACTTGAGGTCGTCGAGCGTCACCGACGGGCGTCCCAGCACCTCGTAGTCGGGGTCGACCGCACGGACCCCGGTCAGATGCAGCAGCGACCACAGCAGCACCGACGCGTGTCCCTCGGAAAGAACGAAGCGGTCGCGGTTGGGCCAGATGGGGTCCTGAGGGTCGAATCGTAGAAACCTCTGCCACAGCGTGTACGCGACGGGCGCGATCCCCATCGGCGTACCCGGATGGCCGGAATCGGCCTGTTGAACGGCGTCCATGCAGAGGCCTCGGATGGTGTTCACCGACAGAGTGTCCAGGTCGGTCATGGGCCTTCCCTGATGTTCGGCAAGATCCGGCCAGTCCAGTACACGCCACTTCACGACGACCTGCATTCCGGCGCTTGCGGGGCTCCGCCAGGTGGCCGTACCGCCGTGCCGGGTGGTGGAGCCGCTCATAGACTCGCCGCCATGCTGGGACTCCCGACTCATGTGCAAGCATGCCTGTTCGACCTCGACGGCGTCCTCACCCGGACCGCGACCGTCCATGCGGCGGCGTGGAAAGAGATGTTCGACGATTTCCTGCGTCGCAGAGCGGAACGCGACGGCACGCCGTTCGTGCCCTTCGACGAGGTGCGTGACTACGACGAGTACGTGGACGGAAGACCGCGCGCCGACGGGGTCCGCACCTTCCTCGCCTCGCGCTCCGTGGAGCTTCCTGAGGGGACGCCCGACGACCCGCAGGACGCCGAGACGGTGTACGGCCTCGGCACCCGCAAGAACGATCTGGTGCTCCGGCTGATCCACGAGCAGGGCGTGCAGCCGTACGAGGGCTCGGTGACGTACGTGCGGGCGGTACGGGACGCGGGCCTGCGGCGCGCGGTGGTCTCCTCCAGCGCCAACTGCCATGACGTGCTGGTCGCCGCGGGCATCGCCGACCTGTTCGAGGAGCGCATCGACGGGATCGTCGCCGCGGAGCAGCATCTGCGCGGGAAGCCCTCGCCGGACACCTATCTGGCGGCGGCTCGCGCGCTGGGCGTGGAACCGGGCGCGGCCGCCGTGTTCGAGGACGCGCTGGCCGGGGTGGAGTCCGGGCGGGCCGGAGGGTTCGGTCTCGTCGTCGGTGTCGACCGGGCCGGGCAGGCCGACGCGCTGCGCCGGCACGGCGCCGACAGCGTGGTCAGTGATCTCGCCGAGCTGCTGGAGGTCCGGTGATCAGCCACCCGAGCTTCGCGGTGGAACCGTGGCGGCTGCGCGAGACCGAGCTGAATCTGGAGGTCCTTGCCCAGAGCGAGTCCGTCTTCGCCCTGGCCAACGGGCACATCGGCTGGCGCGGCAACCTCGACGAGGGCGAGCCGCACGGTCTCCCGGGCACCTACCTCAACGGTGTGCACGAGCTGCACCCGCTGCCGTACGCGGAGGCGGGCTACGGCTACCCCGAATCCGGCGAGACGATGATCAACATCACCAACGGAAAGATCATCAGACTACTGGTCGACGACGAACCGTTCGACCTGCGCTACGGCGAACTGACGGCGCATGAGCGGGTGCTGGACTTCCGCTCCGGGCTGCTCACCCGTACCGCGCACTGGACCACCCCGACCGGCCGCTCACTGCGCATTACCTCCACCCGGCTGGTGTCGCTGACCCAGAGGGCGGTCGCTGCCGTCGCCTACGAGGTGGAGCCGCTGGACGGCGACGCACGGGTCGTCCTCCAGTCCGAGCTCGTGGCCAATGAGAAGCTGCCGGCCAGCGGAAGCGACCCGCGGATCGCCGCCGCCATCGACTCCCCGCTCCGCTCGCAGGAGCACTACGCGCAGGACACCCGGCTCCGGCTGGTGCACCGCACCGAGCGCAGCGGTCTGTTCGTGGGAGCGGCGGCGAACCACCTGGTCGAGGGGCCGGAGGGCACCACCTGGGACGCCCACAGCGAGCCGGACGTCAGCCGGCTCACCGTCATCAGCTCGCTGACACCGGGGCAGCGGCTCCGGCTGGTGAAGTACGTGTCGTACGGGTGGTCCGGCCAGCGGTCCCTGCCCGCCGTCCACGACCAGGTGGACGCCGCGCTCGCAGCCGCCCATGCCACCGGCTGGGAGGGTCTGGTCGCCGAACAGCGCGCCTATCTGGACCACTTCTGGGCCGGCGCCGACATCGAGGTGGACGGAGACTCCCAGATCCAGCAGGCAGTGCGGTTCGCCCTCTTCCACATGCTGCAGGCGGCCGCACGGGGCGAGGAACGAGCCATCCCCGGCAAGGGGCTGACGGGGACGGGCTACGACGGCCACTCGTTCTGGGACATCGAGTCCTTCGTCCTGCCCGTGCTCACCTTCACGGCGCCGCAGGCGGTCGCTCCGGTGCTGCGCTGGCGCCATTCGACGCTTCCGGTCGCCCGTCGGCGGGCCCGCCAGCTCGGCCTGGCCGGAGCCGCCTTCCCGTGGCGGACCATCACCGGGCAGGAGTGCTCGGCGTACTGGCCGGCCGGAACCGCGGCCTTCCATGTCAACGCGGACATCGCCGACGCGGTGCAGCGCTATGTGAACGCCACCGGCGACAAGGTGTTCGACAGGGGGCCGGGTTTTGATCTGCTGGTGGACACGGCCCGGCTCTGGCACTCTCTCGGCCACCACGACTCCCAGGGCACGTTCCACATCGACGGCGTGACCGGGCCCGACGAGTACAGCGCCGTGGCGCGCGACAATCTCTACACCAACCTGATGGCCCAGCAGAATCTGGTGGCGGCGGCGGAGGCCGCCCTACGGCACCCGGACCGGGCCCGCGAACTGGGCGTCGACGAGGAGGAGACCGCGGCCTGGCGGGACGCGGCGGCAGCGGTCGCGATCCCGTACAACGAGGCGCTCGGAGTCCACGAGCAGTCGGAGGGCTTCACCCGCAGCCAGCAGTGGGACTTCGACGCCACGGAAGCGGAGCAGTATCCGCTGCTGCTGCATTTCCCGTACTTCGACCTCTACCGCAAGCAGGTCGTCAAACAGGCGGATCTGGTGCTCGCCATGCAGACGCGCGGAGACGCCTTCACCGCTGAGGAGAAGGCCCGCAATTTCGCCTACTACGAGGCGCTGACGGTGCGCGACTCCTCACTCTCGGCGTGCACACAGTCCGTGATGGCCGCGGAAACCGGGCACCTTCGGCTGGCCTACGCGTATCTGGGCGAGGCGGCCCTCATGGACCTGGAGGACCTGGAGCACAACACCCGCGACGGGCTGCACATCGCCTCCCTGGCCGGCAGCTGGATCGCCCTGGTCCTCGGCTTCGGTGGTCTGCGGCTGCGGGACGGGGTGTTCGGCTTCTCGCCCCGGCTGCCCGAGCAACTGTCCCGGCTGGCGTTCAGCGTCGTGGTGCTGGGACGGCGGCTGCGCGTGGAGGTCGGCGGCGGTATCGCCCGCTACACCCTTGTCCACGGCGAACCGCTGGACATCCTCCACCATGGCGAAGCGCTGACGGTCACGGCCGCCGGGCCGACCGAGCGGCCGCTGCCGCCGGTGACGGCCCGGGCCGAGCCGGAACAGCCGAAGACACGTCGCCCCGCGGACCGGCAGGGCGACCGCTACGGCGGGGCCCCGGGCGCGGAGGGCGACACACCCGCGTAGGGGTCCTCGGCGCAGCCGGGCCTCCACAGCCGACCCAGCGGCGCGCGGCGCTGTGGGATGGTGGTCGCGTGACACTGGAGGACCTCGTCCGGCTGCGCCGGGCCCGTGACCTGATGGACCGCGAGTACGCGGAGCCGCTCGACGTTCCGGCGCTGGCGCGCTTCGCCCTCATGTCCCCGGGCCATTTCTCCCGCAGCTTCCGTGCCGCCTTCGGCGAGACGCCGTACAGCTATCTGATGACGCGGCGGATCGAGCGGGCCAAGGCGCTGCTGCGGCGGGGCGACCTGACGGTCACCGAGGTCTGCTTCGCCGTCGGCTGCACCTCGCTGGGGTCGTTCAGCTCGCGGTTCACGGAGCTGGTCGGCGAGAGCCCGAGCTCCTACCGGGCCCGCCGCCATGACGAGGGCGCCGCCGTCCCGGCCTGCATCGCGAAGATCCACACGCGACCGGTCAGGAATGGAGAAGCGCAACCCGCCCGGCCGCCCGTAGCGTGAAGCGCATGGACATCACACTTTCCCAGTGCTTCATCGCCGTCGACGACCACGAGAAGGCGCTCGCCTTCTACCGTGACGTTCTCGGCCTGGAGGTACGCAACGACGTCGGATTCGAAGGGATGCGCTGGGTGACCGTCGGCTCGCCGTCGCAGCCCGACGTCGAGATCGTCCTCGAACCGCCGCTCGCGGACCCGAACGCCTCGCCCGCCGACAGTCAGGCCATGGCGGAACTGCTGGCGAAGGGCCTGCTGCGCGGTGTCATCTTCAGGACCGACGACTGCGACGCCACCTTCGAACGCATCCGCGCCGCGGGCGGCGAGGTGCTGCAGGAGCCGATCGACCAGCCGTACGGCGTCCGCGACTGCGCCTTCCGCGACCCCTCCGGCAACATGCTGCGCTTCACCGGGCCCCGCAAGCAGTGAGCTCCGGTCCCGCGGACGCCCTCATGGTGAATCCCGCGCCGCGCCGCGCTGAGGCTGCACGGAAGGTGAGGGAGATGCCCGGCCGCGAGGTTGCGCACCATTGCCGCGCCGGCACAGGAGAACAACGCGCCGGCGCAGGAGAACAAGACGTACTGCTCGAAGCCGGGCGGATCGAGCCAGGCGACGCCCGAGGAGCCCGCGAAGGCGGCTTTGACCGACAGATGGAGATACAAAGAGCATGACCAAGAGGACGAACACGCAGTCGCCTGCGCCGCACGCCGCCGACAGCCACGATCTCATCCGTGTGCACGGCGCCCGCGAGAACAACCTCAAGGACGTCAGCATCGAAATCCCGAAGCGCCGCCTCACGGTGTTCACCGGCGTCTCGGGCTCGGGCAAGAGCTCGCTGGTGTTCAACACGATCGCCGCGGAGTCGCAGCGGCTGATCAACGAGACGTACAGCACCTTCGTGCAGGGCTTCATGCCGACCCTCGCGCGGCCCGAGGTCGACGTCCTCGACGGACTGACCACCGTGATCACCGTCGACCAGCAGCGGATGGGGGCCGACCCCCGTTCCACGGTCGGCACCGCCACCGACGCCAACGCGATGCTGCGTATCCTCTTCAGCCGGCTCGGAAAGCCGCACATCGGCCCGCCCAGCGCCTACTCCTTCAACACCGCCTCGGTCCGGGCGAGCGGGGCGATCACCGTCGAACGCGGCGCCAAGAAGGCGGTGAAGGCGGCCTACAACCGCACCGGCGGCATGTGCACGCGCTGCGAGGGCCGGGGCTCGGTCTCCGACATCGACCTCACCCAGCTCTACGACGACTCCAAGTCGCTCGCCGAAGGCGCGTTCACCATCCCCGGCTGGAAGTCGGAAAGCCAGTGGACCGTGCAGGTCTACGCCCAGTCAGGCTTCGTCGACCCGGACAAGCCGATCCGCGAGTACACCAAGAAGGAGTTGCAGGACTTCCTCTACGGTGAGCCGGTCAAGGTGAAGGTCAACGGCGTGAACCTCACCTACGAGGGGCTGATCCCCAAGATCCAGAAGTCGTTCCTGTCCAAGGACAAGGAGGCGATGCAGCCGCACATCCGGGCGTTCGTGGAGCGGGCCGTCACCTTCACCACCTGCCCCGAGTGCGACGGCACCCGGCTCAGCGAAGGTGCCCGGGCCTCGAAGATCGAGCGGATCAGCATCGCCGACGCCTGCGCGATGGAGATCCGCGACCTGGCCGAGTGGGTCCGCGGCCTCGAGGAGCCGTCGGTGGCGCCGCTGCTCGCCGCGCTGCAGCGGACCCTCGACTCGTTCGTGGAGATCGGCCTCGGCTATCTCGCGCTCGACCGGCCGGCGGGCACGCTGTCGGGCGGCGAGGCGCAGCGCGTCAAGATGATCCGCCACCTCGGCTCCTCGCTCACCGATGTCACCTACGTCTTCGACGAACCCACCATCGGCCTGCACCCCCATGACATCCAGCGCATGAACAACCTGCTCCTGCGCCTGCGGGACAAGGGCAATACCGTGCTCGTCGTGGAGCACAAGCCGGAGGCGATCGCGATCGCCGACCACGTCGTCGACCTCGGCCCCGGGGCCGGTACGGGTGGCGGCACCGTCTGCTTCGAGGGGACCGTCGAGGCGCTGCGGGCCGCCGACACCGTCACCGGCCGCCATCTTGACGACCGGGCCGTCGTCAAGGAGGCGGTACGCAAGCGCACCGGCGCCCTGGAGATCCGCGGCGCGACGGCGAACAACCTGCGCGACGTCGACGTCGACATCCCTCTCGGGGTGCTTACGGTGGTCACCGGTGTCGCCGGCTCCGGCAAGAGCTCCCTCCTGCACGGGTCGCTGCCGAAGCAGTCGGGAGCCGCCGACGCGGGTGTGGTGTCGATCGACCAGAGTCCGATCCGCGGCTCGCGGCGGAGCAACCCGGCGACCTACACCGGACTGCTCGACCCGATTCGCAAGGCGTTCGCGAAGGTCAACGGTGTGAAGGCGGCGCTGTTCAGCGCCAACTCCGAGGGCGCATGCCCCACCTGCAACGGCGCCGGCGTCGTCTACACCGACCTGGCGATGATGGCGGGCGTCGCCACCCCCTGCGAGGACTGCGAGGGGAAGAGGTTCCAGGCCTCGGTGCTGGAGTACCTCCTCGGCGGCCGCGACATCAGCGAGGTGCTGGCGATGTCGGTGACCGAGGCGGAGGAGTTCTTCGGCTCCGGCGAGGCGCACACGCCGGCCGCGCACAAGATCCTGCAGCGGCTCGCCGACGTCGGGCTCGGCTACCTCAGCCTCGGCCAGCCGCTCACCACTTTGTCCGGCGGCGAGCGGCAGCGGCTCAAGCTGGCCACGCACATGGCCGAGAAGGTCGGCGTCTACGTCCTCGACGAGCCGACCACCGGCCTCCACCTCGCCGACGTCGAGCAGTTGCTCGGCCTGCTCGACCGGCTCGTCGACTCGGGCAGGTCGGTCATCGTCATCGAGCACCACCAGGCGGTCATGGCACACGCCGACTGGATCATCGACCTGGGCCCGGGCGCGGGCCACGACGGCGGTCGGCTCGTCTTCGAGGGCACGCCCGCCGAGCTCGTCGCCGCCCGCGCCACCCTGACCGGCGAGCACTTGGCGGAGTACGTCGGCGTGTGAGGGGTGGGGCTTGTTCCTTACGGACCCGCCGAGTGGGGCTGCCACTCGGCGGGTCCGGAAGTTCGGGCCGGGGCGGCGGGGACCGCCGTACGACGTGTCAGTGGCCGGGCGGCGGTTCGTCGTGGCGGAACAGCCGCCGCAAGGTCAGCATGTCGTGGGCCAGGCGCCCGGCGATCGCGCCGCCGTAGACGATCACCCCGACGCCGGCGAGCCAGGACTGGATCACCAGCACCGTGCCGAACGGACCGTAGGTCACCGCGCTCGAGGCGATCAGCGGAGAGAAGACCAGCTGGGAGAAGACCCGTAGCCCGAGCATGCCGACGGCGGTGGCCACGGCACCCGGCAGCAGCGCCCGCCACCGGACCCGTCCACCCAGCAGGACGCGTTGGGACGCCCAGAAGAACAGGACCGTGCCCCCCAGATCGCCCACGACGCCGATCGCGGACGACAGGGGCGATCCGTCGGGCAGCGGCGTGCTCACGAAGATCATGAGGTATCCGATGAGCATCGCCAGCCACACGACATGCCGCCACATCGTGTGCCAGCGCGCCGCCGGTAGGTCCCAGATCTTCTCGTAACAGGTCTGCACCGCGGAGCCGAAGGTCAGGCCGAAGACGGTGAGCGCGGCGAGACCGAAGGCGGTGGTGCGCTGCAACGCCTGCCCCGGCAGGCCGAAGAGCCGCTCGACCTCGTCCTGCGAGGATTCGGTGAGTCCGAGCGCCTGGCTCAGCCAGCGGGCGAACCCCTGACCGCTCGCCGGGTCGGTGGCCGCGACGACGACGAGCAGGGGTACGAGGGTCAGGAACGCGAGCGCGGCGAAGCCCATGGCCCGGTGCATCAGCTCGATCTCACGGCCGCTCTTCCAGCCGAGCCCGAGCGGCGACTCGGCCAGCCTGTGCCACAGGCGCCGAAGACGGTACGGGCGTGCCGGCTCGTTGCTCACATGTCGTGGCCTACCCGGAACCGCCTCACCGGCTGCCGACCATGCCCCCGGACGGGTGGCCCCCCGCGCGCAGGACAGGACGCCCGCCGACGCCGAACACGCCGCCTGTGTGCGCAGCCGTCAGCCGAGCGCGGCCAACGGGTCGTCGAGTACCGGCTGCCAGGCCAGTTCGGCTGCGCCGACGAGGCTGTTGTGGTCGAGGCTGCAGGCGAGGATGGGGACTCCACCGCTGCGGCCCCACAGGCTGCGGTCGGCGACGACGGCCCGCAGGCGCTCCGGGTCGGCGTCGAGCAGTTCGCGATGGAGCCCGCCCAGGATGATCCGGTCCGGGTTGAGGATGTTGACCAGGCCGGCAAGGCCCAGGCCCAGACGGTCGATGAGCTCCTCGGCCGCGCCGCGGACAGCGGGATCGTCGTACTCCTCCCGGAGCAGGTCCCGCGACTGCTGCAGCAGGGAGACCTCGGGGCCGGCGGCTCGGCCGGCGGCCGTCAGGAAGGCGAGGGGGTCGGCCTCGACGTCGAGGCAGCCGCGGCTGCCGCAGTGGCAGGGGCGGCCCTCGGGGTTGACGGTGAGGTGCCCCACTTCGAGCGCCAGTCCCGAACTGCCGCTGTGCAGCCGCCCGTCGAGGACGAGCGCCCCGCCGACGCCCCGGTGGCCGGTGGCGACGCACAGCAGGTGGTGGGCGCCCCCGCCGGCGCCGTGGCGGTGTTCGGCGAGCGCGGCGAGGTTGACATCGTTGCCGGTGAAGGCGGGGCCGGTGATGCCCGCGGCGCTCACCCGCTCGGCGAAGATGTCCCGCACCGGGGCGCCGGCCGGCCAGGCCAGGTGCAGCGGGTTGAGCGCGGTGCCCTCGGGCTCCGCGACCGCCGAGGGCACGGCGAGTCCGGCACCCACGCAGCGCCGGCCGCTGCGGCGCAGCAGTTCGGCGCCCGCGTCGACGACCTCCCCCAACACCTGGGCGGGGTCCGCCTGGACGGTGACACAGCCGGGAGCGGTGGCGACGATGCTGCCGCCGAGGCCGACGAGGGCGGCGCGGAATCCGTCGGCGTGGACCTGGGCGGCGAGGACGACCGGGCCGGTCTCGTCGACCGAGAGCCGGTGCGAGGGCCTTCCCTGGGATCCGGCGGCGGCACCGGGCCGGGAGTCGACGCGGATCAGGCCGAGCGCTTCGAGTTCAGCCGCCACCGCTCCGGCGGTCGCGCGGGTGACGCCGAGCTCGGCGGTCAGCACGGCACGCGTGGGCGCCCGTCCGGTGTGTACCAGTTCCAGGGCGGGGCCGAGCGCGCTGCGGCCTCTCTCCAGTCGTGTCCGGGTGGTCGTCCCCTTGCCGTTCATGCAGGTGAGTCTCCCATGATCCCAGGGGTGTGCCGCTCCCGCGGGGGGCAATCCGGCCGCCTTGAACGGATGGACCCCGTGGCCCCGCCCCGAGTTTGCACCGCCACTAAACAAAGTCGGGACGGTCTGCCGGGGGGACCTGGCACAGACCACGATCCAGCGGCAAGCGCACAAGGTGATCCTTTGGCCGCGACGGCGACGCATACGCGAGACCTCAACATGCGCGCCTACCGGTCTCAACCCCGCGCCGGGCCAGACCGGCCTCGAACTCCTCGGAGGCGAAGCCCCTATCCGCAATCAGCAGCTGGCCGGACTGACCGGTGACCACGTCCGGCTCCCGGTCCAGCATCGCCGTCAGCACCTCGCGCTCGTCCAGCTTCGGGTTCACCGGAGCCCACAGGATCGGCATCCCGGCCGGGGTGCACACCACCTACAGCCGCAGGCCCCGGAACAACCGGGAGCGGCAGGAGCAGTAGGGGCCAAAGCAGTGCGCACGGACGCGATGGCAGGATGGCGGCATGGTGACGAATCAGCCGTGGACGGGGCTTCACGGTGACCTGCTGGCAGCGAAGGCGTTGGTGTACGACCCCAGCGGTTTCGCCTGCTCTCTGCCGGTGCCCGAACCGGAGAGTGCCGAGTACGCGGCTTACGGGTTCACGCTCGATGGCCGCTCGGTCCGGTTTCGCGTGGCCAAGACCACCCCGACGAAGGTGGGACAGTTCGTCACCGTGTGGCAGCGGTCCGAGGAGGGGCCGATCCGGCCCTTCGACGCCGACGACGGAGTGGACCTCTTCGTCATCAGCAGCCGCGACGACGACGGCTTCGGACAGTTCGTGTTCCCGCGCGAGGTGTTGTGCGAGCGCAACATCGTCTCCCGCAACGGGTCCGGCGGGAAGCGCGGATTCCGCGTCTATCAGCCGTGGGTGACCACGACCAACCGGCAGGCCTGCAGCACCCAGGCATGGCAGGTGAACTACTTCTTCAATCTCGGCAAGGACGGGCCTGCCGACCTGACGCGCGCCCACGCCCTCTACTGCCCATAGGTGCCCGTTGCGCCACGGCATCCGGCGACCTGGAACAGCACGGCGGCCGGACCTTGGAGGGCGTCGCCGCCGCGTCGGCCCTCGGCCACGGCGGAATGCTGCTCGGGCCGCCCGCGATCGGCTTCCTATCCGACTGGCTCTCGCTGCCTGTGGCACTGACGACGGTGGCGCCGGCGGCGGTCGCGGCCGTGATCGCGTACGGCACGCGGGGTGCCGCCGCCGTACCCAGGACGGTTGAGTAGCCGTACTCAGGCGCGCGCCCTGCCCGCGGCCGCAGCATGGAACCACCACCAACACGGGGAGAAGCCATGTACGCACGCCTGATCACGCTTGCACGACGTGCCTTCGGCAACCGCGCCGCCCAGGCGTATCTGGCGCTGGTTGCCGTCGCGGCCGTCTACGTGGCGATCGACACTGCGTTCGTCCATCACGAGGACGCCTCGTTCGCGGGGATCTGGCTGTTCCTGCTGACCGCGCCGACGATCTTCGGCTTCATGGCCGTCGGCACGCTCCTCGGGGAATCGGCGGCGGAGTCGGCGGCGTTCCTCTATCCGGCGCTGGTCCTGTCGGTGCTTATCCAGGCACTGGCCATCGGCCTCTTCGTACGGCTGCTGACCGGCGGACAGCGCGCGGCGCGCCCGCACGGGGCTTGACGCGACCCCCTCCCCGGTTCTCCCGTCGCCCTCTCGATGAGAGGACCGTCCGCTGGCACAATCTTCGGCATGGAGACCTCCGCCCTGATCAGGTCGCTCGTCCGAGAGGGACAGCTGCTGGCAGAGTCCGCACAGGAGGCGGGGCCGGACGCGGCGGTGCCGACGTGCCCCGCCTGGCAGGTGCGCGACCTCCTGCGGCACACCGGCATGGTGCACCGCTGGGCCGCGGCCTTCGTCACCGAGGGCTACAGCCAGTACCACCCCGACGACGGCGAGCCCGACCTCGACGGGGACGAGCTGCTGGAGTGGTACCGCGAGGGCCATGGGCTGCTGGTGGGCGCGCTGAGCGAGGCCCCGGCGGATGTGAGCTGCTGGTCGTTCCTGCCGGCGCCGTCGCCGCTCGCCTTCTGGGCGCGGCGCCAGGCGCACGAGACGGCGGTGCACCGTGTGGACGCCCAGGCGGCGGCCGGCGGAGAGCTCGAGCAGGTCCCTGCGGAGCTCGCGGTGGACGGTGTCGACGAACTTCTGTCCGCGTTCCACACCCGGCCCCGGAGCAGAGTCCGTACCGACACCCCGCGGGTGCTGCGCGTCAGGTCGACGGACACGGACGACGTGTGGACCGTACGGCTGTCCGCCGAGCCGCCGCGTACGGAGCGCACAGCGGAGGAGCCCGCCGACTGCGAACTGCGCGGCACCGCCGAGCGGCTCTATCTGACGCTCTGGAACCGGCTGCCGCTCGACGCGGTGGCCGTCGTCGGTGACACCGGGCTCGCGCGGATGTGGCGCGAGCGTTCGGGCATCACCTGGTCCTAGCGGGAGCACCCGGTACCAAGCGAGGCCGCGAAGCTCGGGCCTGGCGGAAGGCGACCTCAGCGCGAAGCTCAAGCCCGGGTGTCGGGCAGCATCCGCGACAGCACGGCGCGCTGGAGGGGTTTGACCTCCGCATGGCGCGAGCGGCCCTCTTCGGTGAGTGCGACTCGCACCCCGCGCCGGTCCTCCGGGCACATGCCCCGGGTCACCAGGCCATCCTTCTCCAGCCGGGCGATCAGACGTGAGAGCGCGCTCTGACTGAGATGGACACGGGACGCGAGCTCCTGCACCCGGTACGAGCAGTCGCCGGGCCGGGCGTCCTCCACCCGCATCTCGGCGAGCACGTCGAGCACCTCGAAGTCGCTGGCACCGAGCCCGTGCCGGTGCAGCTCGCGGTCGAGCTCGCACATCGTACGGGCGTGCAGCGAGAGCACGTCCCGCCACTGCTCCACGAGCGCTTGCTCGGACTTCGTCGCAGCCATGACCGCACGTTAGCAGAAAAGCCGCATTTTGTTGCACTGGAATTTAATGCACTTACAGTCAATGCATATGCATGTAAAGGCTCGCGCGGCGGCCGGACTGCTCATCACGCTGACCGGGCTGCGCACTCGACGCGGGCAGGAGGGCGTGGTGGTGGCCACGTCGCTGCCGGAGCAGCAGCCGCAGCGGGTAGCCGTCGGGGACTGACCGGCTGTTCTCGCCCGGCGTGGCCGGCGGGGCGAGGAGCCGCCGGCCGCGTCCTCTGCCGGCGTCCGGCAGGAGGGCGGCACGTGCCCTGGGGGCGCGATGTCCCTCAGCCGAGCCAGCCGGGGCGCACCAGCCCCGACTCGTAGGCCAGCACGACCAGTTGGGCGCAGTCGCGGGCGCCGAGCTTCACCATGGTCCGGCTCACGTGCGTCTTGGCGGTCAGCGGGCTGACGACGAGGCGGCGGGCGATCTCCTCGTTGGACAGGCCCATGCCGACCAAGGCCATCACCTCCCGCTCCCGCTCCGTGAGTTCCCCGAGACCCCGGGCGTCGGCGGGCCCCTTGGAACGTGCCGCGAACTCGGCGATCAGACGACGTGTCACCCCCGGCGACAGCAGTGCGTCCCCGGACACCACCGCCCGTACCGCACGCAGCAGTTCGTCCGGTTCCGTGTCCTTCACCAGGAAGCCGGAGGCGCCGGAGCGGATGGCCTCGAAGACGTACTCGTCCAGTTCGAAGGTGGTGAGCATGACCACCTTCACGTCCGCCAGGCGCTCGTCACCGGTGATCCTGCGGGTCGCGGCAAGTCCGTCCAGGTTCGGCATCCGGATATCCATCAGCACGACGTCCGGGCGCACTTCGCCCACCAGACGCACCGCCTCCTCCCCGTCGGAGGCCTCGCCCGCGACCTCGATGTCCGGCTGAGCGCCCGACAGGGCTCGAAAGCCTGCCCGGACCAGGATCTGGTCGTCGGCGAGCACTACTCGTATCACGTCGTCTCCTTGGGCCGCACGGGCAGTTCGGCTCGGACCCTGAAGCCGCCGTCCGGCCGCGGCCCCGCCTTGATGGTGCCGCCGAGAGCCGCGGCCCGTTCCCGCATGCCGGCCAGGCCGCTGCCGCCGGCGCCGGCGTCCGAGCCGGTAGCGGGCCCTTCGTCGTCGATCTGGAGGTCGAGCCTGCCCGGTGCGTGGGCGATCCGTACCCGCGCGGTGCGCGAGCCCGAGTGCCGTACGACGTTCGTCAGCGCCTCCTGCACGATCCGGAACGCGGCCAGGTCTGCGCCGACCGCGAGCGCCGCCGGTTCGCCCACGGTCTCGGCCTCGACGGTGAGTCCGGCACCCGCGGCCTGTTCGACGAGTTCGGTGAGGCGGTCCAGGCCGGGCGCGGGGGCGCGAGGGGCGTCGCCGGGGGTGCGCAGCGTGTCGAGGACCTGCCGCACCTCGCCCAGCGCCTCCTTGCTCGCCGCCTTGATGGTGGTCAGGACGGTACGGGCCTGTTCGGGGTCCGAATCGAGAAGCGCCAGACCTGCCCGCCCCGTGCCCGGGGCGGGCCTCCGTCGGTGCCGGTGCACGCTGTTCCATACGGCCACGCCAGACCGGAGTGGTGGGCGTGGACGTCAGCCCGGCGTGGCGATCACACGTACTCCCCTGGGAGTACGGACTCGCCTCGGCGGCGGTGGGGCGAGGCACCGTATCCGGCCAGCCGTGGGGTGCACACCCCGGTGCGCCACCGCGGGAGCCGCTCGGAAGGATGCCGCGTCAGGACCCGGCGTTGCCCCCCGGTGCCGTGCCTGCGGCACGAGGACTGAGCCCGACCTCGTACGCGAGCCGGGCCACGGCGTGCTCGAAGAAGGCGTCCCGGTCCCCGACCACCCGGTTGAAGTGGCCGAACAACTCGAAGGAGATCGTCCCGAAGAGCTGCGACCAGGCGGCGATCATCGCGACGACGACGGCGGGCGGCAGGTCGGGGGCGATGTCCGCCGCCATACGGTCCGCCTCCGCCCGCAGCCCAGGGGCCAGCGGCGGCAGCGCGAGCCCGTTCGTACGGTGGGCGTCGCGGATGACGGAGGTCAGCGCGAGGCCCACACGGGCGGCGGGACCGACGGTGTCCGTGGGCGCAGTGTAGCCGGGCACGGGTGAGCCGTAGATCAGGGCGTACTCGTGCGGGTGGGCCAGGGCCCAGGCACGCACGGCCGAGCAGGCAGCGGTCCAGCGGACGGTGTGGTCTCCGCCGGAGGGGACCGCGGCGAGGGCCGACTCGGCAGCGGCGCCGACGGCGTCGTAGGCGTCGACGATGAGGGCGGTCAGCATGTCGTCGCGGCTGGGGAAGTAGCGGTAGAGGGCCGAGGAGGCCATGCCCAGTTCGCGGGCGACGGCGCGGAGCGAGAGCTTGGAGGCACCCCCGGCGGCGAGCTGCGTGCGGGCTTCGTTCTTGATGGCTGCGGTGACTTCGGTACGGGCCCGTTCCCTGGCCCCTCGGATGGCGCTCATGGCGGCGAGTCTCCCACGTTTTGGAGCACTGACCAATAACGAGAGCGGTGCTCTTGCTTTGATGCGCCGAGGAGTGCACACTGTCCTCAAGCGAGAGCGGTGCTCTCGAAAGAGAACATCGGACGCTACCCGTAACGTTGGTCACAGAGGAGAACACCGCCATGCCGAAGGCCCACTACATCAAGCCCAACCGGTTCGACACGATCCTGAACGCAGCCGTCGGCCGGCTCGCCCGCCGGGGCATCAGCCTTATGGGGACCGCTGAGCTTTCCGTACGTGGCCGCACGAGTGGCGAATGGCGGCGCATCCCCGTCAACCCGCTTCCCTATGGCGGTGGCCCCTACCTGATCTCCGCCCGGGGCCACTCCCAGTGGGTCCGCAACCTCCGGGCGGCAGGCGGCGGGCAGCTCCAGGTCGGCCGCAGAACACAGCAGTTCACGGCTGTGGAGCTGCCCGACGAGCAGAAGCCGGAGCTGCTGCGCACCTATCTCGAGCGCTGGGGATGGGAGGTCGGCCGGTTCTTCGGCGACGTCAACGCCAAGTCCACCGACGAGGAGTTGCTCGCGGCGGCGCACAAGCACCCGGTCTTCCGTATCACCGTCACCCGGTGACGAGGTGTCCCGACACGCCTGCGTGACCGGACGCCCCCGCGTGACTCGACGCGCCCGCCGGCCCACGCGCGTGCGCCCCAGCCGTCCCGCGCGCTCCCGCCTGCCACCCACCCGCCCCGCCTGCGGGGCGACCGCCCTGCGCCCGCTCGACTACGCCCGCTTGTCCAGCACGTCCAGCGCCCGCCGCGCCAACGGGTGCGTGCGCACCAGGCCGGCCAGCGTCGTCGACCCGCGGGTGATGTCCGCGAAGGTCTTCCACGCGGGCCGGAATCCCGTGAGCACCGCGTGCAGCAGCCCCGGCCTGCGCTCGAAGACCGTGAGCATGCGCCGCCCGACCGCCATTTCGACCCCCAGCCCCGACTTGACGGCGAACGCGTAGTTCAACGCCTGCCTGCGCGCGTCGACGGCGTCGTGGGCCTCGGCGATCCGTACCGCCCACTCCCCCGCGAGCCGGCCGGAGCGCAGCGCGAAGGAGATGCCCTCCCTGGTCCACGGCTCGAGAAGCCCGGCCGCGTCGCCGCACACCAGCACCCGGCCCCGCGACAGCGGCGAGTCGTCGCTGCGGCAGCGCGTCAGATGGCCGGACGAGATGGCGGGCTCGAAGCCGGCGAGCCCCAGCCGGGCGATGAAGTCCTCCAGATACCGCTTGGTGGCGGCGCCTTCGCCGCGCGCCGAGATCACACCGACGGTCAGGGTCTGCCCCTTGGGGAACACCCAGCCGTAACTGCCGGGCATCGGGCCCCAGTCGATGAGCACCCGGCCTTCCCAGTCCTCAGCGACCGTCGCCGGGACCGGGATCTCCGCCTCCAGGCCCAGATCCACCTGGTCGAGCTTCACACCGACATGCGCGCCTATCCGGCCGGCGCTGCCGTCCGCGCCGACGACCGCGCGGGTCAGGAGCGTCTCCCCGTCGGAGAGCACCACGGCGACCGTGCGCCGGTCCGGTACGGCGGGCCCATGCTGTTCGACGCGGGAGACGGTCGCGCCGGTGCGCAGCACCGCCCCCGCCTTCTGCGCCTGTTCGACGAGGCCGGCGTCGAAGTCGGGCCGGTTGATGAGCCCGAAGAGCATCCGCTTGGAGCGCCGGGTGCGTGCGAGCCTGCCGTTGAGCGAGAAGGTGACGGCATGCACCCTGTCGCGCAGCGGCAGCTCGAAGCCGGGCGGGAGACTGTCGCGCGACGGTCCGATGATCCCCCCGCCGCAGGTCTTGTAGCGGGGCAGTTCGGCCTTCTCCAGAAGGAGCACTCTGCGGCCGGTCACCGCCGCCGCGTACGCCGCCGATGCCCCCGCGGGGCCTCCGCCGACCACGACGACGTCCCAGACGGGGTCTCCAAGCTCATTTGCCGCCTCTGCTCCGGTGGCATCGTTCTCGCTGCTCACGATGTACTTCTGCTCCCGATCCGACCTGTGGCCCAAGCTCTCGACGGCATCCTACGGCGCGGTCGTGTCCCACCCGTTGTGGGAGGATCGACCACACATTCGCCGTACACACATCGCACAACGACGTGCCCACGAGGAGCGTGCCCATGACCGCCGTACCGATCGCCGAGACCGTCGCCTCGCTGCTGCCCCGCGCCAAGGCGGAGCTGACGGAACTGGTGGCGTTCCGGTCGGTGGCGGACCCGGCACAGTTCCCGAAGAGCGAGTGCGAGGCGGCGGCGGCATGGGTGGCGCGGGCGCTCGGGGCGGAGGGGTTCACGGACGTGGCCGTCCTCGACACCCCGGACGGCACCCAGTCCGTCTACGGCTTCCTGCCCGGCCCGGCCGGCGCCCCGACCGTGCTGCTGTACGCGCACTACGACGTGCAGCCCCCGCTGGACGAGGCGGCCTGGTTCTCCCCGCCGTTCGAGCTCACCGAGCGCGACGGCCGCTGGTACGGACGCGGCAGCGCCGACTGCAAGGGCGGGTTCATCATGCACCTGCTCGCGCTGCGCGCCCTCAAGGCCAACGGCGGAGTGCCGGTGAACATCAAGGTCATAGTGGAGGGCTCGGAGGAGCAGGGCACAGGCGGTCTCGAGCAGTACGCGGAGGCTCACCCCGCTCTGCTGGCCGCGGACGCCATCGTGATCGGCGATACCGGCAACTTCCGGGTCGGTCTGCCGACGGTGACGGCCAGTCTGCGGGGCATGACGCTGCTGCGGGTCCAGGTCGACACCCTCGAGGGCAATCTGCACTCCGGGCAGTTCGGTGGCGCCGCGCCGGACGCGCTGGCCGCCCTGATCCGCGTACTGGACTCACTGCGTGCCGAGGACGGCTCGACGACCGTCGACGGGCTGGCCGCCGACGCGACGTGGGACGGACTCGCTTACCCGGAGGAGGAGTTCCGCAAGGACGCCAAGGTGCTCGACGGGGTGGGGTTGATCGGGGACGGCTCGGTCGCGGACCGCATCTGGGCACGGCCGGCCGTCACGGTGCTCGGTATCGACTGCCCGCCCGTGGTGGGCGCGACACCGTCCGTCCAGGCGGGCGCGCGTGCGCTGATCAGCCTTCGGGTGCCGCCGGGCCAGGACGCGGCCGAGGCGACCAAGCTGCTGGCCGCACACCTGGAGGCGCACACGCCGTGGGGCGCGCGGGTTGCGGTGGAGCAGATCGGCCAGGGCCAGGCGTTCCAGGCGGATGTGACGAGCCCCGCGTACACGTCGATGGCGGAAGCGATGCGGGGGGCGTACCCGGGCGAGGAGATGCAGGCCTCCGGCATGGGCGGCTCGATCCCGCTGTGCAACACGCTCGCGGCGCTGTACCCGCAGGCGGAGATCCTGCTGATCGGTCTGAGCGAGCCCGAGGCGCAGATCCACGCCGTGAACGAGAGCGTGTCGCCCGGGGAACTGGAGCGGATGTCGGTCACCGAGGCGCTGTTCCTGGCCAACTACGCGGAGTCCAAACGCCGCTGAGCTCTCGGCTGCGCAGATGCCCCACAGCCCGCCCCCGGGCGGCGCGCCCGTACGACGGCCGCCCGGGGGCGGGCCGCTCCGCAGACGGGCCGGTCCGCAGACGGTCCGCTCGGGGGCCGATCCCCGCAGGTACGGGAGCCGCCCGCGGCACACTCTCCTGCGGCCCCGGCAGGCTCAGCCGTGCTGGGGCCGGCTCACGAACGCGGCCCGGAGGCGGGCCGGTCTGCAGGTGCACCACCCGTACGACGCGCCGCCCGGCCGGGCGCCGGCTGCAAGCGGCCCGGGCTGCAAGCGGGACCAAGGCCGGAAGCACCCCAGCGCTACCCCACAGGGACGCCGGCCTCGAGGTTGAGGACCGTGCTGCGTTCGCGGGCCCGCAGGGCCCAGCGCAAGCGTTCGTAGCGGGCGGGCGGCAGCAGGTCCGCCGCCTCCTGTTCGGCGACGAACTTCCAGCCGCGCAACTCGGCGCCGGGGAGCAGGACGCGCGCGGCGTCGGAGTCCGGGAGACGGCCGCCGTCGAAGAGCAGCCGCAGTCCGCCGAAGCCGGGCGAACGCGGGGGTTCCCAGTCGACGACCAGCAGGCGGGGTACGGCGGTGAGTTCGATGCCGAGTTCCTCCGTGACCTCGCGCATACCCGCGCGGGCCGGGGCCTCGCCGCGCTCCACGACGCCGCCGGGGAACTCCCAGCCGGGCTTGTAGGTCGGGTCGACGAGGAGCACCCGGTCGTGCTGGTCGAAGAGGAGCACACCGGCGGCGAGTGTCTCGCCGGTCGGCTCCGGGGTCTGAACGATGTCGCTGACCGGTGCCGAGCCGGTGCGTACGGCTTCGGCCACGGCGGCGGCCGTCTCGCGGGTGCCGAGACGGCCGTTGTCGATCACATGGGCGTCGGCGGAGAGCCAGCCGAGCGCGGCCTGGTAGCGCTCGATGTTGCCGAACGCCCAGCGGCGGGTGCGTTCGCTCTCCGCCGGGTCGTCCTCGAAGGCCTCACGTTCGGCGATCCGATCGCGCAAAATCGTTTCGTCAGGCGCCAGCAGCACATGCCGCACGGCTATCCGGCGAGCGGCGAGCCCGCCGAAGATCTCGTCCCGGTAATCCTGCCGCAGCAGCGTCATGGGGGCCACCAGCACCCCACCCACCTCGGAGAGCAGCGCGGCGGCCGTGTCCACGACGAGCCGCCGCCAGATCGGCAGATCCTGGTAGTCGCCCACCTCGGCCAGGCGTTTGGCGGGCAGCAGGCGGCTCATGCCGCTGCCGATCAGTTCGGGGTCGAACAGTGTGCTGTTGGGGATCAGGTCGATCAGTTCGCGCGCGGTACTGCTCTTGCCCGCACCGAACGCACCGTTGATCCAGACGATCACGGGTCCCCCCTCTTCCGTAGCCCACAGTGGATTGCCCGCAACACCCTGCCACGCAAACGCCGTACCGGAACCGGTTGGCCGATCACGCACCCCAACTGTGGCCGGGCCGTGACACCGGTCGCGCAGCGTCGTTGGAGCGGGAGAGACAAGGGGGTGCGTCATGCGCCGCACGGTGTTGGAGAAGTTCCCCGCGGGTGACCCGCGCGGGAGTCGGCAGGCGGAGGAGTACGCCCGCCACCGCAGGGACGAGGGCCTGGCGGCCGAGGTCGTCATGGACCTGGAGTCGGATGCGTTCCTGGTCGTGGTCCCCCAGCAGCACGGCTCGGACTGCGGGTGGTGACCGACGCCGCGACGGCGTGGGCCACGACCCCGCGAACCGGGCGGGTCCACCCCGACGCCCCGGCGCCCCCTCAGGCGTGCCCCGCGGGAACCGCCCGGGGCTCACGTCCCAGCATCGCCGCGGCCGCCGCACCCACCAGCCCGGCGTCCGTGCCCATCAGAGCCGGCGTCACACTCAGGCGCCGCACGAAGGACAGCGTCGCGTAGTCCCGAAGGGCACGGCGCAGCGGGGCGAAGAGCACATCGCCCGCACCGGCCACTCCCCCGCCGATCACGGCGATCTCGATCTCGACGAGCGTCGCCGTGGCGGCGATGCCCGCGGCGAGCGCCTGGGCGGCCCGCTCGAAGGAGGCGGCGGCGACGGCGTCACCGGCGCGCGCGGCGGCGGCGACCGCCGCAGCGGAGGTGTCCCCGTCGGGCCCGGGGCGCCAGCCGTTCTCCAGCGCACGGCGGGAGATGTTGGGCCCGCTGGCGATGCGCTCCACGCACCCCCGGGCCCCGCACGGGCACAGCTCGCCGTCAAGGTCGATGCTGATGTGGCCGATGTGACCCGCGTTGCCGGTGGGTCCGGCGTGCGGCTTGCCGTTCAGCACCAGACCTCCGCCGACGCCGGTGGAGACGACCATGCACAGCGCGTTGTCGTGGCCGCGTGCGGCGCCCTGCCAGTGTTCGGCCGCGGTCATGGCGACTCCGTCGCCGACCAGTGTGATCGGCAGCCCGCCTGCGGCCCGTGACACGCGGTCGACGAGCGGAAAGCCGCGCCAGCCGGGGAGGTTGACGGGACTGACCGTACCGGCGGAGGCGTCGACGGGGCCCGCACTGCCGATGCCGAGCGCCGTGGCGCCGGGCCACAGCGGGGAGGCGGTCAGCACGGCGAGGACGTTCTCGACCGCGTGCATCACCGTGTCGCCGTCCTCACGGGCGGGCGTGGGGCGCTGGGCGCGGAGAAGAATCGCGCCATTGCCGTCCACCAGAGCGCCGGCGATCTTGGTGCCACCGATGTCGAGCGCGGCGACAAGGCAGTTATGCATCGGTACGGGATCCCCCGGAGCTGTCGGACCTGCGGTTTCGATAACAGTCTCCATTGCGCTGACAACGTTGTCCAGGGCCTATGCTCGACGCCACACGCTACATATACGACGATCGTGACCGCCGAGACTCAGACAGGACAGCGCACCGTGGCCGATTCGACCCGTCCCCTGCCGCCCCCGGGCAGCCCTCGCGGCCCCGAGCCCCGCTACGGGAATCGGCCCACGATGAAGGATGTCGCCGCGCGGGCCGGAGTCGGACTGAAGACGGTTTCCCGCGTGGTCAACGGCGAGCCCGGTGTCACCCCGGACACCGAGCGCCGGGTGCAGGACGCGATCGAGTCCCTCGGCTTCCGCCGCAACGACAGCGCCCGCGTGCTCCGCAAGGGCCGCACCGCCTCGATCGGCCTGGTACTGGAGGACCTCGCCGACCCGTTCTACGGGCCGCTCAGCCGCGCCGTAGAAGAAGTCGCCCGCGCCCATGGCGCGCTGCTCATCAACGGCTCCAGCGCCGAGGACCCGGACCGCGAGCAGGAGTTGGTGCTGGCGCTGTGCGCGCGCAGGGTGGACGGCCTGATCGTGATCCCCGCCGGACACGACCACCGCTATCTGGAGCCCGAGATCAAGGCGGGTGTGGCGACGGTGTTCGTCGACCGCCCGGCGGGCCGGATCGACGCGGACGTCGTGCTCTCCGACAGCTTCGGCGGCGCGCGGGCGGGCGTGGCGCATCTGATCGCGCACGGTCACCGCCGTATCGCCTTCATCGGCGACCAGCCGCGTATTCACACCGCTGTGGAGCGGCTCCGCGGCTACCGTGCCGCCATGGAGGACGCCGGTCTCGGGATCGACGACTCGTGGGTCGCGCTCGGCTCGACGGCTCCGGAGCGGGTGCAGGCGGCCGTCACCGCCGTGCTGGAGGGGCCCGAGCCGGTCACCGCGATCTTCGCCGGCAACAACCGTGTCACCGTGACGGCGGTGCGGGCCCTCGCCGCGCACGAGAAGCGCATCGCCCTCGTCGGTTTCGACGACATCGAGCTCGCGGACCTGCTCGGCATCACCGTCATAGCCCAGGACGCCGCGGCGCTGGGGCGCACCGCGGCGGAGCGGCTGTTCCGCCGGCTCGACGGGGTGAACGAGGAGCCGATCCGGACGGCGCTGGAGACGGTGCTGATCCCGCGCGGTTCGGGGGAGATCCCGCCGTCGTCGTGACCCGGCGGGCAGAGCCACGGCGGCTGCGGCGGCGACCGTGGCGAGCGGGGTGATGCCGACCGTCACCCGGCCGTGGCGGTCAGGTCGCCGCGCCGGGGCCGGGCGAAGCCGTCGAGGTCGGCGCGGGTCAGGCCCGTCAGGCGGGCGACCTCTGCGGTGTCCAGGGCGCCGCAGTCGATACCGCGAAGCAAGTAGGAACCGAGAGCCTTGGCGGTGGCGGGCTCGTCCATGACGTCGCCGCCGGCGTGGTTGGCGTGGTTGGCGTAGGCGGCGAGGCGGGCCGCGGCCTGCTCGAAGCCCTCACGGTAGAAGGCGAACACCCCTGCGTACCGGGTGGGCAGGTGGCCGGGGTGCATGTCCCAGCCCTGGTAGTAGGCGCGGGCGAGTGCACGTCGGGTGAGGCCGTAGTGAAGTCGCCAGGCGTCGTGGACCTTCTCGGTGGGGCCGACGGGCAGCACGTTGGTGGATCCGTCGGAGACGCGTACGCCGGTGCCCGCTGCGGCGACCTGCATGACCGCCTTGGCGTGGTCGGCGGCGGGGTGGTCGCCGGCCTGGTGGGCTGCGCTGACGCCGAGGCAGGCGCTGTAGTCGAAGGTGCCGTAGTGCAGTCCGGTGGCGCGGCCCCCGGCCGCGTCGATCATCCGGGCGACGGTGGCGGTGCCGTCGGCGCCGAGGATGGCCTGGCTGGTCTCGATCTGGATCTCGAAACCGATGCGGCCGGGCTCCAGACCGCGGGCCTTCTCGAACTCCTCGACGAGCCGCACCATGGCGGTGACCTGCTCGGTGTAGGTGACCTTGGGCAGGGTCAGGACGAGCCCGTCGGGCAGTCCGCCGCGCTCCATCAGGCCGGTGAGGAAGATGTCGAGGGTGCGGATGCCGCGGTCGCGTACGGCGGCTTCCATGCACTTCATCCGGATGCCCATGTACGGGGCGGCGGTGCGCTGTTCGTACGCCTCGGAGATCAGCCGCGCGGCGCGCGCGGCGTCGGTGTCCTCGTCGGGGCCCGCGTAGCCGTCCTCGAAGTCGACGCGCAGGTCCTCGATCGGCTCGCGCTCCAGCTTGGCGCGGACGCGCGTGTACACCGGCTCCGCGAGCTCGTCCGCGAGGCCGAGGACACGCGCGAAGGTGCGGGCGTCGGGCGCATGCTCGTCGAGCGCGGCGAGTGCCTTGTCGCCCCATGAGCGGATCGTGTCGGCGGTGAAGTCGTTGCCGGGAACGTAGACGGTGTGGACCGGCTGGCGCGTGCCCGGATCCCCGGGGTAGCGGCGGGCGAGTTCCGCGTCCACCGTCGTCAGGGAGGCGCTGATGCCCTCGCTGACTGCGCCCGCGAGGCTCGTCGCCACCTTCTCCTGCTGACCCATTCCCACACCCTCCGCACACTTCGGGATCCGCGGTTTCCGCATCACGGATTCAACATTCTGTTGAATGAAGTTAATGCGCGGCCGTGATCTGCGTCAATGGTGCGCCTCAACGGGCCGGGGCCGCGCGGTGAAGATCACCACGCGGCCCCGGGCCGGACGACACTCGGATCAGCCCTTGCGGGTCTTGACCTCTTCGGTCAGCTGCGGGACGACCTCGAAGAGGTCGCCGACCACGCCGTAGTCGACCAGGTCGAAGATCGGGGCCTCGGCGTCCTTGTTGATGGCCACGATGGTCTTCGACGTCTGCATGCCGGCGCGGTGCTGGATCGCACCGGAGATACCGGAGGCGATGTACAGCTGCGGGGAGACGGACTTGCCGGTCTGGCCGACCTGGTTGGTGTGCGGGTACCAGCCGGCGTCGACAGCGGCACGCGAGGCACCGACGGCCGCGCCGAGGGAGTCGGCGAGCGCCTCGATGATCGCGAAGTTCTCCGCGCCGTTGACACCGCGGCCTCCGGAGACCACGATCGCGGCCTCGGTCAGCTCCGGTCGGCCGGTCGACTCACGCGGGGTGCGCGAGACGACCTTGGTGCCGGTGGCCTTCTCGGAGAACGAGACGGACAGCGCCTCGACCGCACCGGCGGCCGGGGCGGCCTCCACGGCGGCCGAGTTCGGCTTGACCGTGATGACCGGAGTGCCCTTGGAGACGCGGGACTTGGTGGTGAAGGAGGCGGCGAACGCGGACTGCGTCGCGACCGGGCCCTCGTCACCGGCCTCGAGGTCGACGGCGTCGGTGATGATGCCGGAGCCGATACGGACCGCGAGGCGGGCCGCGATCTCCTTGCCCTCGGCGGAGGACGGGACGAGCACGGCGGCCGGGGAGACGGCCTCGTACGCGGCCTGCAGCGCGTCGACCTTCGGGACGACGAGGTAGTCGGCGAACTCGGGCGCGTCGGCCGTGAGGACCTTGACCGCACCGTGCTCGGCGAGCGCGGCGGCGGTGTTCTCCGCACCGGCGCCGAGCGCGACCGCGACGGGCTCGCCGATGCGGCGGGCCAGAGTCAGCAGCTCCAGGGTGGGCTTGCGGACGGCACCGTCCACGTGGTCGACGTAGACGAGAACTTCAGCCATGGGACTTCTTCTCTCCTGCTTGCGAAGTGTGAAGGGGGCGGTTGGGGCCGAAGCCTTAGATGAACTTCTGGCCGGCCAGGAACTCGGCCAGCTGCTTGCCGCCCTCGCCCTCGTCCTTGACGATCGTTCCGGCGGTGCGGGCCGGACGCTCCGAGGCCGAGTCGACCTTGGTCCAGGCGCCCTCGAGGCCGACCTCTTCGGCGTCGATCTCGAGGTCCTCGAGGTCCAGGGACTCGACCGGCTTCTTCTTGGCGGCCATGATGCCCTTGAAGGACGGGTAACGCGCCTCGCCCGACTGGTCCGTCACGGACACGACGGCCGGCAGCGACGCCTCGAGCTGCTCGGAGGCGGTGTCGCCGTCACGACGGCCCTTGACGGTGCCGTCCTCGACCGAGATCTCGGAGAGCAGGGTCACCTGCGGGATGCCCAGACGCTCCGACAGGATCGCCGGCAGCACACCCATCGTGCCGTCGGTGGAAGCCATACCGGCGATGACCAGGTCGTAACCCGTCTTCTCGAGCGCCTTCGCCAGCACCAGCGAGGTGCCCATCACGTCGGAGCCGTGCAGGTCGTCGTCCTCGACGTGGACAGCCTTGTCCGCGCCCATCGACAGCGCCTTGCGCAGCGCGTCCTTGGCATCCTCCGGGCCGACGGTCAGCACGGTGACCTCGGCGTCGTCCGCCTCGTCCGCGATCTGCAGCGCCTGCTCCACCGCGTACTCATCCAGCTCCGACAGCAGGCCGTCGACGTCGTCTCGGTCGACGGTCAGGTCATCGGCGAAGTGCCGATCGCCGGTGGCGTCGGGCACGTACTTCACACAGACAACGATCCTCAGGCTCACGCCGGCTCTCCTACTGCATCGTCTCTACTGGACTGCCTTGTGAACGCAGCATAGGCGTCCGATGGGGCGGATCCCGGTCGGGGCGGGCCGCGCTCCGAACGAAATATTACTCGTCAGTACATCGAGTGTGTTCCCGCTAAGCAAGCGCTTTGAACTGTGACCTTGACAACGACATGACCGCTGCCCTTCCGGGCTCAGTCTCTCAGCGCCGTGAAGCGTCCCTGGTGGTACACCAGCGGACGCCCCCCGCCCGCCGGGTCACCGACAACAGCCTCGGCGATCACGATGCGATGGTCCCCCGCGGGCACCCTGGCGACGACGCGGCACACCATCCACGCCAGCACTCCGTCGAGCACGGGAACACCCTCGGGTCCCGTGCGCCAGCTCGTGGGCGGCGCGAACCGGTCGGCGCCGCTGCGTGCGAAGGTGGCGGCCAGTTCCTGCTGGTGCTCGCCGAGTATGTGGACGCCGACGTGTTCGGCGTTCGCGACGACCGGCCAGCTCGAAGAGCCGGTTCCGACACCGAAGGAGATCAGCGGTGGTTCCGCGGCCACGGAGGTGAGCGAGGTGGCGGTGAACCCGACGGGGCGCGGGCCGCCCGCGGTGATCACCGCGACGCCTGCGGCGTGCTGCCGGAAGACCGAGCGGAGGAGGTCGGGGGACGCGAGGCGAGTGGTGCCGAGATCGGGCGATGCCGTCATCGAAATGTCCTTCTGGGTGTGCGAATCATGCGGCTGTGGCTGCTCGGACAGCCGGACAGCGCGCGCTCGCGTTCCGGGCGAGGTCGACATGAACCCGCCCGTGCAGAAGGAGTACTGGAGGCACAGCAGTCAGCCTGGCGATACTTGCCGTGCACAGTCAAGTGCGCACAGGAAGGTGCGACCAGCGTCACGGGTGCCGCACCGCCGCTTCGGGCCCGTGCCACAGCGGCAGTTCGGGTACGCGTCATACGGCCCGTCCGAGCGCCGCGATGACGTCGGCCTTACGGGGCGCGCCGGAGGCTCTGGTGACGACCCGTCCGCCCGCGTCGAGGACCAGCACGGTGGGCGTCCTGACGATGCCCAGCCGCCGCACCAGCGCGAGGTGCTCCTCCGCGTCGACCTCGACATGAACGACCCCGTCGACCATGGCGGCGACGTCGGCCAGGGTGCGGCGGGTGGCCCGGCAGGGCTGGCAGAAGGCGGTGGAGAACTGGACGAGCGTCGCCCGCTCGCCGAACTCCGCGCCCAGGTCCGTTGCACCGATCTGCCGTTCCGCGCCCAGGTCCGTTGCACCAGGCTGCCGTTCAGCGTGTTGAGCGCGCACCTTCGTCCTTTCCCGCACCTTCACCCTTTCCCTCGCGCTTCCCCTCGCGCCGGGTTCATCCCCCAGAGGTGCAGCGTTCACATGGCGCCCAGGATTCCCCCCGCCCGCACCCCGTACCCGAGTTCCCCGGGACGACGTGACGAGAATCTCGCCCTCGCAGGCCACCAGGGCTGGTCAGTACGCGGCACATGGGGGACGATCGGCCCAATGCCGAAAACCTACGGCTGCGTAACTTTCACCGGGCGAACCCTCCCCGGGCATGACGAAAGGGTCCTCCCCCCATGGCAGAGCTCGTCTATCGGCCGGTCATCGGCGCCGCACGCACGATGTTCAAGGCGCTCGACCTGAAGATCGACACTCAGGGGTCGGAGAACATTCCGCGGACCGGCGGAGCAGTGCTGGTCAGCAATCACATCAGCTATCTGGACTTCATCTTCACCGGCCTCGGCGCCCTGCCGCAGAGGCGCCTGGTGCGCTTCATGGCGAAGGATTCGGTCTTCCGGCACAAGATTTCCGGGCCGTTGATGCGGGGCATGAAGCACATCCCGGTCGACCGCAGACAGGGCGAGGCGGCCTATGCGCACGCGCTGGACTCGCTGCGCTCGGGCGAGATCGTCGGCGTGTTCCCGGAGGCGACGATCTCCCAGTCGTTCACACTGAAGTCGTTCAAGTCCGGCGCTGCCCGGCTCGCGCAGGAGGCCGGCGTTCCGCTGATCCCGATGGCACTGTGGGGCACCCAGCGCCTGTGGACCAAGGGGCGGCCGCGCAACTTCAAGCGGTCGCACATCCCGGTGACGATCCGCGTGGGCGAGCCCGTCGAGGCGCCCGCCGACCAGTACGCGGGCGCGATCACCCGCCGGCTGCGCGAGCGAGTGCAGGAGCTGCTGGAAGCGGCTCAGCGCGCCTATCCCGTGCGCCCCAAGGACGCGGCCGACACCTGGTGGGTGCCGGCGCACCTCGGCGGTACGGCCCCGACGCCCGCCGAGGTCCGCGAGGCCCACTAGGGCGTGTTTCGAAAGTCCCGCCTGGCCCACGACGTCTGGCACGCACACTCGCTGCGTTGTCGGAGTCATCCAAGTACGTCCAGTACGAGG
>NZ_JBVHTA010000044.1:0-66307 GCF_055566095.1 Streptomyces sp. NPDC027962 | reverse complement strand
CTGATGGAAGCGTAGGAACTCCCATCATCCCAGGTCAGCGGGCACCTCTTCCTGTTTCTCCATCCACAGCTCGGCCGCTACGCGGTGGATCGAGGTTGAATGGACGAGTCGAGGCTTGCATTTCCCGCCCAACGAGGCACAGGCGAAGTATGGCCACAGGGTGAACGGATCCGCCGCAGGAGACGCGGTGCCGTGAGACCTGGTGCCGGAGCCCCGCCGCCGGGCTCTGTGCCGGGCTCGGCGACGACGAAATTCACCCGGCCCGTTTGCTTGGGCTTCCGCGAGCCGTACCCTCGCCCAGAACCAGACGTTCCATCAGAGATCGCGGGGATCGTAGGGCGGCGGGGGATCGCAGGGACGAAGGGTGCACGGCATGCAGGGCACGGTGGACGGATTCGGCTACGGCCTGCTCACCCCGGTGACGGCCTACCTGATGGCATGCCTCGGGGGCGCCCTGGGCCTGCGCTGCACCGCCGGGGCCGTGCGGAACGGGCGCTCGTTCCGGCCGGGCCGGCTCGTGCTCGGCGCGACCGCGATCGGTTCGGGCATCTGGAGCATGCACTTCATCGCGATGATGGGCTTCCACGTTCAGGAGATCTCCATCGGCTACGACAAGCCGACGACCTTCGCCAGCCTGGCCGTGGGCATCGTCATGGTCGGCATCGGGATTTTCATCGTCGGTCACCGGGGCGCCACGACGATGTCCCTGGTCACCGGCGGCACGATCACCGGGCTGGGTGTGGCGTCCATGCACTACCTCGGCATGGCCGGAATGCGATTTCAGGGACGCATCGAATACGACACCGTGACCGTCGCTCTCTCCGTGGTGATCGCCGTCGTCGCGGCCACGGCGGCCCTGTGGGCGGCCGTGGCCGTCCGCGGGTTCCCGGCGACCCTGGGCGCCGGTCTCGTGATGGGTCTGGCCGTGAGCGGGATGCACTACACCGGGATGGCCGCGGTCAGCGTCCATGTCCACGAGGCGGTCGACACAACCGTGGGCGGCGACCCGCCCGCCGCGCTCCTCGCGCCTCTGCTCGTGGGCCCCGCGGTGTTCCTGCTGCTCGCCGGTGTCGTCGTCATGTTCGACCCGCTGCGTGTGGCGGGGGAGCCTGACCGGCAGGCACACGTGGACGGCTGGGCCATGCGCCCCGGGGCGCCGGAGCGGCGGCCGGAAACCGGAGGCGGGCGCAGAGCGGCCGCCTGGGCAGGGGGCCGCAGCTCCCGGCGCGGCCCGGACCACGGCTGGACCGACTGATCGTCCACGGTTTCCCACCCGACTGTCAGTGGGGGGTCGTACGGTTGTTGCATGCGGCCCGTTTCCAAGATCGAACGTACGGTGGCGCCTTTCGAGGTCGTCAGTCCCTATCAGCCCAGCGGCGACCAGCCGACGGCCATCGCCGAGCTGGAACGGCGCATCCGCGCAGGTGAGAAGGATGTTGTCCTCCTGGGCGCGACCGGCACGGGCAAGTCGGCGACGACTGCCTGGATGATCGAGAAGCTTCAGCGCCCCACCCTGGTGATGGCGCCGAACAAGACTCTGGCCGCCCAGCTGGCGAACGAGTTCCGCGAGCTCCTCCCCAACAACGCGGTGGAGTACTTCGTCTCGTACTACGACTACTACCAGCCCGAGGCGTACGTCCCGCAGTCGGACACGTACATCGAGAAGGACTCCTCGATCAACGAGGAAGTCGAGCGACTGCGCCACTCCGCGACCAATTCGCTGCTCACCCGGCGAGACGTCGTCGTGGTCGCCTCCGTCTCCTGCATCTACGGCCTTGGTACCCCGCAGGAGTACGTGGACCGCATGGTCCAGCTCAGCGTCGGCGACGAGATTGACCGCGACCAGCTGCTTCGCCGCTTCGTCGACATCCAGTACACCCGTAACGACATGGCCTTCCAGCGCGGCACCTTCCGCGTCCGTGGCGACACCATCGAGATCTTCCCGGTCTACGAGGAGCTCGCGGTCCGCATCGAGATGTTCGGCGACGAGATCGAGGCCCTGTCCACGCTCCACCCGCTCACCGGCGAGATCCTCAGCGAGGACCAGTCGCTCTACGTGTTCCCCGCCAGCCACTACGTGGCGGGACCCGAGCGCATGGAGAAGGCGGTCAACGGTATCGAGGCGGAGCTCGAGCAGCGCCTCGCGGAGCTCGACAAGCAGGGCAAACTGCTGGAGTCCCAGCGGCTGCGCATGCGCACCACCTACGACATCGAGATGATGCGCCAGATCGGCTCCTGCTCCGGCATCGAGAACTACTCGATGCACTTCGACGACCGAGAGCCCGGCTCCCCGCCGAACACCCTCCTCGACTATTTCCCCGAGGACTTCCTGCTCGTCATCGACGAGTCGCATGTGACGGTGCCGCAGATCGGGGCGATGTACGAGGGCGACGCGTCCCGCAAGCGCACGCTCGTCGACCACGGCTTCCGGCTGCCGTCCGCGCTCGACAACCGCCCGCTGAGGTGGGAGGAGTTCCAGCAGCGCATCGGCCAGACCGTCTATCTGTCGGCCACCCCCGGCACCTACGAACTGTCCCGCGGCGACGGCTTCGTCGAGCAGATCATCCGCCCCACCGGGCTCGTCGACCCCCAGGTCGTAGTCAAGCCCACCGAGGGGCAGATCGACGACCTGGTGCACGAGATCCGCGAGCGCACTGAGAAGGACGAGCGCGTCCTGGTCACCACGCTGACCAAGAAGATGGCCGAGGACCTGACGGACTACTTCCTCGAGCTCGGCGTCCAAGTCCGCTATCTGCACAGTGACGTCGACACCCTCCGCCGTATCGAGCTGCTGCGCGAGCTGCGTGCCGGTGAGTACGACGTCCTGGTCGGTATCAATCTCCTGCGCGAGGGACTCGACCTCCCCGAGGTGTCGCTGGTCGCGATCCTCGACGCCGACAAGGAGGGCTTCCTCCGCTCCGGCACCTCCCTCATCCAGACCATCGGCCGCGCGGCGCGCAACGTCTCCGGCGAGGTCCATATGTACGCGGACAAGATCACGCCCGCGATGGAGAAGGCCATCGAGGAGACCAACCGCCGCCGCGAGAAGCAGATCGCGTACAACACGGAGAACGGCATCGACCCGCAGCCGCTCCGCAAGAAGATCAACGACATCGTCGCGACCATCGCGCGCGAGGAGATCGACACCGAGGAGCTGCTGGGCACCGGCTACCGCCAGGCGAAGGCCGACAAGCCCGGCAAGGGCGCCAAGGCGCCGGTCCCCTCGCTCGGAGCCGGTGCCGGAACCGGCCGCAAGGGCGAGGTGCTCACCGACCGCCCCGCGACCGAACTGGCCGGAATCATCGAGGAGATGACCGACCGTATGCGGGCGGCCGCCGCGGAGCTCCAGTTCGAGGTGGCAGCCCGGCTGCGCGACGAGGTCAGCGAGTTGAAGAAGGAGCTGCGCCAGATGAAGGAGGCAGGACTCGCCTGAGCTTGTCGCGCCTGCCGTGGCGGCTGTGCCCAGCCAGTGGCGGCTGTGCACGCCGGTGTGTTGCAAGACCGACACAAAATCCGACTGCCGCGCCGCCCTGTCGGTGCGACTGCGTAGGGTGCTTGGACAACCGCACACTTGGGCGGTGGGCAATTCGCGAGAAGGGGACAGCGCGTGACGGTCAACATGACCAAGGGTCAGGCCATCAGCCTGCAGAAGAGCGACGGGGGTACGCTCACGGCGGTGCGTATGGGGCTCGGATGGCAGGCGGCGCCGCGCCGCGGTCTGTTCGGCTCACGCACCCGCGAGGTCGACCTGGATGCCTCCGCGGTGCTCTTCGCGGACAAGCAGCCGGTGGATGTCGTCTTTTTCCGCCACCTCGTCAGCGACGACGGCTCCGTCAAGCACACCGGTGACAATCTCGTCGGCGGCGCCGGTTCCGGCGGCGACGACGAGGCGATCCTCGTCGACCTGCAGCGCGTGCCGGTCCACATCGACCAGATCGTCTTCACGGTCAACTCGTTCACCGGCCAGACGTTCCAGGAAGTGCAGAACGCCTTCTGCCGCATCGTCGACGAGACCAACGGCCAGGAGCTCGCCCGCTACACGCTCGACGGCGGCGGCCAGTACACCGCGCAGATCATGGCGAAGGTGCACCGTGCCGGCGGCGGCTGGCAGATGACGGCCCTGGGCAACCCCGCCAACGGCCGTACGTTCCAGGACCTGATGCCCGCGATCCTGCCGCACCTGTAGGCACGGCGGGACATCCGAGTCGTACCGCAGCTCCCGGAGGCACAGCCGCCGGGAGCTGCCCGCGTACCAACCGCACGCAGCAGAGCACCGAGGGGACAGAGCGATGACGGCCGAGCTGGTCCGGGGGCAGAACCACCCCTTGTCCGACACCCGACTCGAGATCCGTGTGTCGGCCGGCCATCCGGTCGTCGCCTGCGCCACCTGCTTCGACGAACAGGGCGCCGTCCGCGAGGAATGGGTGGCCCACCCCGGCGCTCAGGCACTTCCCGGCATCGAAGTGCCCGTGCGCGCCGAGCAGTCGCCCCGTTTCGCCGTGGACCTCGACGAGGTACCCGACCCCGTGCATCAGGTCAACATCCTCCTCGCGCTCCCCGTGAGCGCCGGAGGCCCCGACCGTTTCGGTGCCACGGCGGCCCCGTTCGTGGCGGTCACGAGCCAGGGCGGCGCGGAGCTCGCCAGCTTCACCATCACCGGTCTCGACAGCGAAACCGCGCTGGTCGCGGTCGAGTTGTACCGCCGCCAGGGCGCCTGGAAGGTCCGCGCGGTGGGCCAGGGGTACGCAGGCGGCCTCGCCCAACTGCTGTCGGACCAGGGCATGGACCAGGCCGACCGCACCGCCGCCGCCATCCAGGAGACGGCCGTGCCACGCGCGCACCGCGCCGCGCCGGCCCGGCTCCACACGGCCGGCGCCGACTCCGCCGCGGCGCCCGCCGCCGACCAGCCCTCCCCGGGCGATGTGACGATCCCCGACGGTCTCGCCGCCGCCGGGCCCCAGCCGGCCGCGGCCGGCACAGGGCCCCAGCAGACGCCGACGCCCGACCCGCCGCAGATGCCCGGCGGCCCCATCAACTACGCGCATCCGCGCAGGCAGTCGGCGCCGCCCCCGCCCGCTCCCGCCGCGCCGCCGGCCGAGCCCGGCCGCCCCGCCGCCCCGGTGGCGGGCGATGCCAGCGGCTGGTCCATGGAGGAGCGCCTCTACAACCAGGTCTGGGGCATGTTCGAGGACCTCGCCCGGGCCGTCGCCGCTTATCGCAGCGCCGTCGAGTTCGCCGAGTCCCGGATGGACAAGGAGCTCGACCAGGTCCTGTCCGACCCGCGCAGCCGCATCGGCAGCACCGGTGACGCGGCCAGGGCCGCTGCCCGCGCCAAGTGCGAGCAACTGACCGACCAGGCACGACAGGTCCTCGACCGCGACCTGGCCCAGCTGACCGCCGAGTCGGAGGTCGTTGAACCGGCGCTGCCGCCCGCGTTCGCCCGCTGGGACAACCCCAGCTGGCACGCCTACCGCGTCCCCATGGAGGTCCCGATGGCCCTGCGCCTCGGCGACCTGCATCTGCCGGAGAGTCCCGAGCTGCGCATCCCCTGCCTGGTGCGGCTGCCGCTCGAGCGCGGCCTGTGGGTGGACAGCGGACGGTCGAGCTCGGACGCCGCGCTGGCCCTGGACGAGGCGCAGCTGCGCCGGCTCGCCGTCGACTCGGCGGTCGCGCTCGCCGCCCGGCTGCTCGCCGTCTACCCGCCCGGCGAGTTCAGCGTCCATGCCATCGACCCGGCGGGCACCGCCGCCGCCTCACTGGCTCCCCTGGTCGAATCGGGCGCCCTCACCGGCGCTCCGGCCGCGGGCGCCCACGGCGTCAGCGCGGTGCTCGGCAGGCTCACCGAGCGGGTCGACCTGGTGACGATGGCGGTGCGAGGGGGTGCGGCCGACTCGCTCCCGCCCGGCCTCGACACGGGTGAGCAGCTGCTGATCGTCAACGACTTCCCGCACGGTTTCGACGACCGCGCGGTCAACCAGCTCCGCTATCTCGCGGACGAGGGGCCGGCCGTCGGCGTCCATCTGCTGATGGTCGCGGACCGCGAGGACGCGACCGCCTACGGCCCGGTGCTCGACCCGCTGTGGCGCTCGCTGCTGCGGGTGACCCCGGTCCCCGACGACCACCTGGCCGACCCGTGGGTGCGCCATGCGTGGACGTACGAGCCGTTGACCGTGCCGCCGGGCAGCGGCGTGCTGCGCCAGGTGCTGGACCAGGTGACCGAAGCGCGACGGGCCTGGCGCCGCTGATCCGACCTAGGGCTCCGACCTGCCCTTTTGGGAAATCCTTTACTGTCGCCTTTATCTTTCATTGGTCTTTCCTGTACCGTTCTTTGCGCGGAGGGGAGTACTCCCGATTCGCGGCGTGCCCGTCAATACGGACCTGCAGACAAGTCCCGGGGCGCCGGCCCGCGGTGCGGCTGGGACCGCCCGGGTGGAGGAGACCTCCGGCAGCGACGACGCTGATCAGTAGCCGTACGACGCCGGAGGCGCAGTGGACGTTTCAATGACCCTTTGGGTGCTGACCATTCTCGGTCTCAGTGCCCTGATCGCCGTCGACTTCTTCATCGGGCGCAAGCCCCATGACGTGTCCATCAAGGAAGCCGGCATCTGGACCGTGGTCTGGATCGTGCTGGCCGCACTCTTCGGCCTCGGCCTGCTGTTCGCGGGCGAGAGCCAGGCGTCGGGCGAGTTCTTCGCAGGCTTCATCACCGAGAAGTCGCTGAGCGTCGACAACCTCTTCGTCTTCGTCCTGATCATGGCGAAGTTCGCCGTGCCCTCGCACCTCCAGCAGCGGGTGCTGCTGATCGGTGTGCTGATCGCCCTGGTGCTGCGCGCCATCTTCATCGCCGCGGGTGCGGCGATCATCGCCAGCTTCTCCTGGGTCTTCTACATCTTCGGCGCTTTCCTCATCTACACCGCCTGGAAGCTCATCCAGGAGGCGCGCTCCGACGACGAGGAGGAGGAGTTCGAGGAGAACAGGCTCCTCAAGTCGATCGAGCACCGCTTCGGCGTCGCCGACAAGTACCACGGCACCAAGCTCTTCATCCGCAACAACGGCAAGCGCGTCCTGACCCCGCTGATGGTCGTCATGCTCGCCATCGGCACCACCGATGTGCTCTTCGCGCTGGACTCCATCCCCGCGATCTTCGGTCTGACCCAGGACCCGTACATCGTCTTCACCGCCAACGCGTTCGCGCTGATGGGTCTACGACAGCTGTACTTCCTCATCGGCGGACTGCTCAGGAAGCTGGTCCATCTCAGCTACGGCCTGTCCGTGATCCTCGGCTTCATCGGCGTGAAGCTGGTGCTGCACGCCCTGCACGAGAGCGGTGTGCACGTCCCCGAGATCTCCATCCCGGTCTCACTGGCCGTCATCTGCGGTGTCCTGGTCATCACGACGATCACCAGTTTGATTGCCTCCAGGAAACAGGAGGAGCGCGAAGCCGCCGAAGCCGCGGCGAAGGAAACGGACAAGGACAGCGTCGAGGCCTGACGGTCGTGCGACGCGCGAGCACCGCACGGGCGGGTGCGGACGGCAGGCCCGTCCGCACCCGCCGGTGTGCGTCACCCACCGTCCGCCGTCGCCGCGGCTCCGCATACCGTTGCGTACGACAACCGCCCGCAGAGCCCGAGGACGACGCGATGGCCATCCCCGTACGCACCGGCGCCAAGGACGGTGCGCCGGTGCCCGCGCTGCGCCTCGACCGGCCGGCCGTGCCCGCAACGGCCGCGGTCCTGCTGCTGCACGGCGGCCGCGCCGACGCGTTGGAGCCGCCGCCCGCCCTGAACCTCCCCGGCGCGCGGATGCGCCCCTTCGCACGGGCGATCGCCCGCGCCACCGCCGGCCACGGCGTCGCACTGGGCAGGGTCCGCTATGGCCACCGCGGCTGGAACGGCGACCGGGCCGACGCCGCCCGTGACGCCCGGCGGGCCCTCGACGAACTGGCCCAGCTCACCGGGCCCGTGCCCACCGTCCTGGTGGGTCACTCCATGGGCGCACGGGCCGCGCTGCACACCGCCGGCCACCCCCATGTGAAGGCGGTCGTCGGTCTTGCCCCCTGGTGTCCGCCGGAGGACCCGGTCGACCAGTTGGCGGGCAGATCCGTCGTGCTGCTGCACGGCGACCGGGATCGTGTCACCGACCCGGCAGAGACCTGGGCCTTCGCCGCCCGTGCCCGCACCGCCGGCGCCGACGTCCGTGAACTCCCCATGCCCGGCGGCGACCACGCCATGCTCCGCGGCGCGTCGACCTGGCACGCCCTCACCACCCACTTGGTCCTCGGGCTGCTGGGGTCGGCGCCGACACCGTGAAACCGATGGCCGGGCCGTGAACGCCCCGCTTACTATCCGACGGTGACGACGCCGGACGACAGGAAATCGCCGAAGGACGCTGCCTTGGGGGACCTTGACCAGGCGCCGGTCCCGACGGGCCACATCGACCCCCTCACCTGCCCACTGGGCGTGCTCGCCGGCCTCATCCGCCACCACGACCCTCGCCGTCGGCTCCACGGTCTGGCACTTCTGAACGAGCGTGCCGCCCGCCGGTCCTCCGACGAGACCGAGAAGGCACGCATCGCGGCGCTCCTCCCGCAGCCCGCGGACGGGCCGCCCGAGGAGGCGCTCCTCCTGGCCGGGCTGTACGAGCGACTGGGGCGGTGTCTTCCCGAGGGGCGGCTGCCGTCGTGGCGCACGGCCGAGCAGCCGGCCCGGGTGCGGATCGCCTGGCTCCGGGCCGCACTTGTCAACGACCCCACCGTGATCCGACGCGAACCGGCCGGCGAACCGCTGTACCAGGCTGTGCGCGACACGAAGATCGTGAGCGCGCACAGGCCCGAGCAACTCGTGGCCGAACTCGTACGTAGCGGCGACGGTGTGCTGCAGAGCGAGGGCCTGCGGCTCGCCCGGCAGGGCCTGCACGCCGCCCTGCTGGCACCCGGCCTGGTCGCATGTCAGATCACAGCTCTGCTGGACGCCGAAAGCACCGGTGTCGTGGCCGCCGCTCTCGCCGAACTGGCCGAACCGTGGGCGGCTCTGGAACCTCTGCCGCAAGCACGCCTGTCGTCCTTCGTCTGCGCCGGTTCCGGCGTGCGCCCGCAGGTCACAGCGGTGGCCCTGGAGACCGCGGCTCGCCACGGTCACGTTGACCTGCTTCGGCAAGCGGTCCAGGACCAAGGGCTGCCCCCGGATGCTCGCCGCCGAGCCCTGGAGCTCCTCGGGCACGGCGCGGGACGAGGCGACATCGGCCGGCTGGCAGCGCTCGCGTTGCACGACCCGCTGCTGTTCGGCGGGCCCGCGGTGGCCTGCCTCCTCGGACTCCACCGTCGCGGCATCTTCCCCGACGACGCCGATGTCCCGTCGATCGTGGGTCTGGCGCTCGCCGATCACTCCGTCCCGCCCGACGCCGTCGCAACGATTCTCTACACCTGCCGGGGCTCCACGCTGCGGTCTCTCCTGAACGCCGCCGACGGCGACATCAGCTGGCCGCGACGGCTCGCCCTGCTGGTCGCGCTCGCCGGGCAGGGAGCGGGCGAGCTTCCGATCGGGGAGGAGATCACGCGACGGCTGCCCGGCGCTTCTGCCCCCGAGCCGTTCCTCGACGCGATCCGCCGGCTTCGGCACGTGGAGGCGGAGGACGCCGTGATCGCTCTCCTGCCGACCGTGCCCGCGGGGGCGCTCGGCGCACTGGAGGCCATCGGCGGGGACCACACGGTGACGGCGCTGTGGGAAGGCCTCGGCCTGACCGGCGCAGACCGCCCGGACACCATCGCGCCCCACCTCCGCCCGGTCCGGAGCCGCGCCCTCGCGCTGCTGTGGCACCTGACCGAGGAGCCGGCCCAACGGCGGCGCCTCCTCGCCCACCTCGATCCCACCGACCTGCCGGCCCGCATAGCGACCGACCTCGGCGCACCCGACCCGCGGGAACTGGCCCTCCTCGCTTCCCACCTGGACCCGAAGCAACCCGTCGCGGCACTGTGCCGGCTGGCACGCTACGGCGACGCGTCCACCCTGCCCGCCATCCGTGACCTGCTGATGCGGATCGTGAGCGAACTGGCCACGACCCAGGAGCCCGGAGCGCCGACGGGCGCCCACCCGCAACAGCGGACCGGGGAAGCCGCCGACACGCAACGGCGGACCGGCGAACCCGCCGTCCCGCAGGAAATCCTGGACGCGCTGCACGGCCTGGGCCGCCGTCTCCACGAACGCGGCAGGATCCGTCCGTCCTGCCTGCTCGACACCGCGGTCCCGGAGGCGGCAGGGCATGCCCTGGTCGCCTCCGTGGCGTTCGATCTTCTGGCGCGCCCCGGCCTGACCGGCGCCGAGCAGGCCCTGCTGCTCGATCTGCTGCTACGTGTCCCCGGTGTGCGCACCCGCAGCCGGGTGCACCGATTGCTGCGCCACCGCGACCCGCAGGTCCGCAAGCGGGCGATCGCGCTGCTCGCCGAGGACGGCACAGGGGACGATGCCCGGGCCCTGTCCGCGACGTTGATCGCGCTCTCCGCGTCCGAGGACATCCGCACGGTGCGACAGGCGCTGCGCGCCCTCGCCCGCGCGGGAGCCCACTGGGCCTCCGCCCCGATCGCCGCGTGCCTCGACCACCCGAACATGAACGTCAAGAAGACCGCAGCAGAGGCCCTGGCTCATGCGGGTGCACCCGAATCGGTCCCACGACTGCTCTTCTGGCTCGGCCATCATGACAATCCCGGCCTGCGCACCGCCGTGTCGACGGCCCTGCGTGCCGTCCTCGGCGAGGCGTACGCGGCCACCCTGCTCGCCGCCGCCGAACGCAATGACGACCGCCGTACCCGCGAACTGCTGCTGCAGGGTCTCGACGGCGTACTCACAACCCGCTCGGTACTCGCCCTCGACGGCCAGGACTCGGCGGTCGTGCCTGTGCTGCTCGAACTGATGGCCGCCGGAACGGTCCGGCTGGCCGCCGGGGTGCCGGACGACCTGCGAGGACCCCTGGCCAGGCACGGCATCGCCGCACACCCCTCGCGAGGGGCCGCGCCGTACGGCACCCCGGACCCCGAGGTGACGTCGCTGCTGAAGAACGGCTGGGACCCCGCCGTCGCGCGACGGATCACGGAGCGCTCCCGGCAGGCCGAGGTGGTCCGGCTCGGCGACCTTCGGCACCTGCTGGCGGACTGGCTCGACCTCGCCGGTACGTCCGACGACCGGGGCCCTGTCCTCCGGCTCCTGCCACGGCTTTGCCCCGCCCCCTGGTCGGCCGGTGAACGGCGCGCCTTCGCCCGGTGTGTCCACACTCTCCTCGATGAGCTCGCCCGTGCCCGCGGCAGCCATCGGGACGGGCTCATCGCGGTACTCGAAGCGGCCGTGTCCACGCTCTCCGTCACCGAGAAAACGGCGGTCGCCGACGCCGTACGCGCCCTGCCCGCCGCACCCGCGGGAAGGCTGTCCACCCTCGGACTGCTGCGCAGCTGTGGCGCGGTACTGGTCCGCGGCGATCTCGAGCAGGCGCTTGTCGCCGCGCGGCTCGGCACCGACCCGCGGCAGGGCGAGATCGCGGTACTGCGGGACGCGTTCGGCCTGACGCCCACTGCCGCACCGGCGAAGGCACCGCAGTGGCGCGCAGCCCTGGACGCCGCCGTACGCACCGCGCCGTCGCTCGAGGAGTTCCGCCGCCGTGAGGAGGGTGCCCCGGGCTCCCGGGAACGGCTGGCCGCGCTGATCGACGCCCATGCTCTCGTCGGGCCCGGCGTACGTCCCGCCCTTCTCGACTGGATGACGGCACTCCAGCCCCTCGACGCGCCCGCGTGGACGATCGAGGAGACCGCCCGTATTCCGGAGCCTGCGCCGCGCGCCGTGCGCCCCGACGATCTGGACCAGCCCAGGTCGGGGCCGCTTCGGACGCGGCTGCTGGCCCTGCTCGACGACCCCGAGCCCGACCGCAGGGAGGCCGCTGCCGCCGAGCTCGCGACATGGCCGGAGCCGGAGACCGGGCTCGTCGTGTTGCGGGCCCACCTCCGCGGCCGGGTCACGATCCCGTGCGACGCGGTGCCCGCCGCGGCGCTGAACGCCCTCGACGACGCCCTCGACGAGAGCGGGCCGACGGCCGACGGTGTCCGCGCGGACAGGATGGCCGACCTGGTCCGGCGGCTCACGCCACGGCAAGGGGAGCGATGGCTTCCATGGCTGCTCGAACGCTGGCAGCACGGCCCGCCCGGCGACCGCGACGCGGTCCGGGAGGCCCTGCGCCATGTCCCCGGCGACCTGCTGGCGGCGCACCTCGGCGAGCACCTCGACTCCGGGGCGTGGGGGTTCCTCGATCTGCTCGTCGGCCGCCCGCTGCTGCGCACGCCGGCGCTCGAGCAGAGCTGCCGCCGGCTGCGGGCCGAGGGTCGTGACGAACTCGCCGACAAGCTGGTCCTCGTGGACGGCCCGCTGCGCGGCCCGGAAGCCGCGCTGCGGGACGCCGCCGCACTGGCCGCGCTCCGCGAACCCGTCCCCGCATCGCGGGCCGCGACCGCGGACCGGCCGTCACGTGCGGAGCTGATCGAGTCGGCCCGCACGGGTGGAGCGGAGCAGATACGCCGGGCACTCGGGCGCCTGGCGGCGGAGCACCGCGGACCGGACCCGGAGCCGGACCCCGAACTGGCCGCGCTGCTCGGCGAGTTGCTGCATCACCCCAGGGCCGGAGTCCGTCTCCGGGCGCACCGGACCGCGCGCGCGATGCTGGACCGGGAGACCTACCTGCGCCATACGGCGGTGCTGCTGGGCGACCCGCAGCCGGATGTGGCGCGCATGGCGGTGCGGACGCTCTGCCGTGCCGGTTGGGAGCCCGCGATCCCGGCCGTGGCCGGGATGCTCGAGCATGCCCACCCCGTCGTCCGCAGGGCCGCGGCCGACGGGCTCGCGCTGCTGGGCCCGGCTGCGGTGCCCGCGCTCACGCACGCTGCCGGTCGCGCCCGGCCCGACAAGCGGTCCCGCTACACGGATGTGCTCGACAGGATCGACGCGGCCGCCCCCGGGTAGGGCGGCGTCACCAGCCGCGTTCGCGCCACTCGGCCAGGTGGGGCCGTTCCTCGCCGAGGCTGGTGTCTTTTCCGTGGCCCGGGTAGACCCAGGTCTCGTCCGGGAGCCGGTCGAAGAGCTTGGCCTCGACTCCGTCGAGCAGGCCGGTGAACGCCTGCGGGTCGTTGTGGGTGTTGCCCACGCCGCCGGGGAAAAGGCAGTCGCCGGTGAAGAGGTGCGGGTGGCCGTGCGGGTCGTCGTAGACGAGCACGATCGAGCCAGGTGTGTGGCCCACGAGATGGCGGGCCGTGAGCTCGACGCGCCCCACCCGGATCGTGTCCCCGTCGTCGACCAGTACGTCGGTCGGGACGGGGATGCCCTCGGCGTCGTGCCGGCCGGCGTAGGTGCGCGCGCCGGTCGCCCGGACGACTTCCTCCAGTGCCTGCCAGTGGTCGCCGTGCCGGTGGGTGGTGACGACGGAGGCGATGGAGTCGTCGCCGATCAGATGCAGCAAGGTCTCCGGCTCGGCCGCCGCGTCGATCAGCAGCTGCTCACCGGTGGCGCGGCAGCGCAACAGATAGGCGTTGTTGTCCATCGGTCCCACGGCGACCTTGGAGATCATCAGGTCGGCGAGTTCGTGCACGTCCGCCGGGCCGCCGACCTTCACCGCTCCGCTGTATGTCATGCGTCTCAGCCTATAGCGGAGGCAGTACGGGCAGCGGGCCTCCGGCGCACTCCAGGGCGGTGCCGTCGCGGCGGCCGGAGAGCCAGCCCAGAACGTCCGCGGGGGATCCGGAGACGGTGACCGGCGTCCCGTCCGTCCCGCCGGTGCGCCATTCGCCGCCGCCGGCCAGCACGCGGGTCGGGGGCACGTCCTCTCGGCCGCTCCAGCGCTCCGCCAGGAATGCGGTCTCCCGCTCCGTGAACTCCTTCGGCAGGTCCTCCAGCTCGTAGCCGATGCCGAGGTCGACATGGTGCAGCTCGACTTCGACGAGACGGCGGAAGGGGACGCGCGCGGCCCGGTCGGTCACCCCGTTGCGCAGCTCGACGGTGCGCTGCCAGTCGGCGGAGGCGGCACCCGTGCCCTGGAAGCGGGCCGCGGACGCGCGCACGTCGTCGAGCTGCTCGGCGAGCGCGCGGGGGGCGTCGCGCTCGATGTCGGCGTCGCGGGTTTCGGCTGTGACATACATCGGCCGGCCCTCGAGAACATTTACGAGTGCGTCGGCGTTACGGGAGATGTGGGCCAGCACATGGCCGCGGGTCCAGCCCGGCAGTCGTGACGCTCCGGCTACGGCCGCGTTGTCCAGTTCGGCCGCCGCGGCGAGGAGTCGGTCGGTCGCTTCACGTACAGAGCGCAGGTCGCTCACGGGATCGATCATGAGGCCGACCCTAGCCCGCCCACTCGATCGGGTGAAGGTACCGGAACGCGTCCGTAAATCGAATGCGCGTGCTATACGCTCGGTGCAGGCATTCTTGAAAGTCAGGCATCCATCGCATGGCTGCCCCCCGTAGGCTGGATCCAGTCTGGGACCGGGGGCTGTGCCCCCGCTTCTACGCAGAAAGGTGCGGACCGGCGTGGCCGACCGTCTCATCGTTCGTGGTGCTCGCGAGCACAACCTGAAGAACGTCTCGCTCGACCTCCCGCGTGACTCCCTCATCGTCTTCACCGGGCTTTCGGGGTCGGGCAAGTCCTCTCTCGCGTTCGACACGATCTTCGCCGAGGGGCAGCGCCGGTACGTCGAGTCGCTCTCCTCCTACGCCCGGCAGTTCCTCGGTCAGATGGACAAGCCGGACGTCGACTTCATCGAGGGCCTCTCTCCGGCCGTCTCGATCGACCAGAAGTCGACCTCGCGCAACCCGCGCTCCACGGTCGGCACGATCACCGAGGTCTACGACTACCTCCGACTGCTCTTCGCCCGCATCGGCAAGCCGCACTGCCCCGAGTGCCGCCGTCCCATCACGCGCCAGTCGCCGCAGGCCATCGTCGACAGGGTCCTCGAGCTGCCCGAGGGCAGCCGTTTCCAGGTGCTCTCGCCGCTGGTGCGCGAGCGCAAGGGCGAGTTCGTCGACCTCTTCTCCGACCTGCAGACCAAGGGCTACAGCCGCGCGCGCGTCGACGGGCAGACCGTCCAGCTCGCCGAGCCGCCCAAGCTGAAGAAGCAGGAAAAGCACACCATCGAGGTGGTCGTCGACCGCCTCACCGTGAAGGACTCCGCCAAGCGTCGGCTCACCGACTCGGTCGAGACCGCGCTCGGGCTCTCCGGCGGCATGGTCGTGCTCGACTTCGTCGACCTCCCGGAGGACGATCCCGAGCGCGAGCGGATGTTCTCGGAGCACCTCTACTGCCCGTACGACGACCTGTCCTTCGAAGAACTCGAGCCCCGCTCGTTCTCCTTCAACTCGCCCTTCGGCGCCTGCCCCGACTGCACCGGCATCGGCACGCGCATGGAGGTCGACCCAGAGCTGATCGTTCCCGACGAGGAGAAGTCCCTCGACGAGGGCGCGATCCACCCGTGGTCCCACGGCCACACCAAGGAGTACTTCGGCCGTCTGATCGGCGGGCTGTCCCAGGCTCTCGGCTTCTCCACCGACATGCCCTGGGCGGGGCTCCCCGCCCGCGCCAAGAAGGCCCTCCTGCACGGACACAAGACCCAGGTCGAGGTCCGCTACCGCAACCGCTACGGGCGCGAGCGCGCCTACACGACCCCCGCCTTCGAAGGCGCCGTGCAGTTCGTCAAGCGGCGGCACTCCGAGGCCGAGAGCGACTCCAGCAGGGAGCGCTTCGAGGGCTATATGCGCGAGGTCCCCTGCCCGACCTGTGAAGGCAGCCGCCTCAAGCCGATCGTCCTCGCCGTCACCGTGATGGAGAAGTCCATCGCCGAGGTCTCCGCGATGTCCATCAGCGAGTGCGCGGAGTTCCTCGGCCGCCTCAAGCTGAACGCCCGCGACAAGAAGATCGCCGAGCGGGTGCTCAAGGAGGTCAACGAACGGCTGCGCTTCCTGGTCGACGTCGGCCTCGACTACCTCTCGCTCAACCGCGCGGCTGGCACCCTGTCCGGCGGCGAGGCCCAGCGCATCCGGCTCGCCACCCAGATCGGCTCCGGCCTGGTCGGTGTGCTCTACGTCCTGGACGAGCCATCCATCGGACTGCACCAGCGCGACAACCACCGGCTGATCGAGACCCTCGTCCGCCTCCGCGACATGGGCAACACCCTCATCGTCGTCGAGCACGACGAGGACACCATCAAGGTCGCCGACTGGGTCGTCGACATCGGCCCGGGCGCGGGAGAGCACGGCGGCAAGGTCGTGCACTCCGGGCCGTTGAAGCAGCTGCTGGCCAACAAGGAGTCGATGACCGGGCAGTACCTGTCCAAGAAGCGCTCCATCCCCACGCCGGAACTGCGCCGTCCCGCCGACCCGACGCGCAGACTCACCGTGCACGGGGCCCGGGAGAACAACCTCCAGGACATCGACGTCGCCTTCCCCCTCGGTGTGCTCACGGCCGTCACCGGCGTCTCCGGATCCGGCAAGTCGACTCTGGTCAACGACATCCTCTACACCCACCTCGCCCGCGAACTGAACGGCGCCAAGTCCGTGCCGGGCCGCCACACCCGGGTCGACGGCGACGACCTCGTCGACAAGGTGGTGCACGTCGACCAGTCGCCCATCGGCCGCACCCCGCGGTCCAACCCCGCGACGTACACCGGCGTCTTCGACCATGTCCGCAAGCTCTTCGCGGAGACGATGGAGGCCAAGGTACGCGGCTATCTGCCGGGCCGGTTCTCCTTCAACGTCAAGGGCGGCCGCTGCGAGAACTGCTCCGGCGACGGCACCATCAAGATCGAGATGAACTTCCTGCCGGACGTGTACGTCCCGTGCGAGGTCTGCCACGGAGCCCGGTACAACCGCGAGACGCTGGAGGTCCACTACAAGGGCAAGTCCATCGCCGAGGTGCTGGACATGCCGATCGAGGAGGCGCTGCACTTCTTCGAGGCCGTCCCGACGATCTCCCGCCATCTGCGCACGCTCAACGAAGTGGGGCTCGGATACGTCCGGCTGGGACAGTCGGCGCCGACGCTCTCCGGTGGTGAGGCGCAGCGCGTGAAGCTGGCGTCCGAGCTCCAGAAGCGGTCCACGGGACGCACGGTCTACGTCTTGGACGAGCCGACCACCGGTCTGCACTTCGAGGACATCAGCAAGCTGATCAACGTGCTGTCGGGGCTCGTGGACAAGGGCAACACCGTGATCGTCATCGAGCACAACCTCGACGTCGTCAAGACGGCCGACTGGGTCGTCGACATGGGACCCGAAGGCGGCAGCGGCGGTGGCCTCGTCATCGCCGAGGGCACGCCGGAACAGGTCGCCGGCGTCCCGGCGAGCCACACCGGCAAGTTCCTGCGCGACATCCTCGACGCCGACCGGATCAGCGATGCGGGGGCGGGGGCGGGGGTGCCGGGGGCGCGAAAGCCGGCTAGGCCGACGAGGTCGGTGAAGAAGGCACCGGTGGGGGCGCGGGCACGCAAGGCGTAAGCGCGGGCGGGCGGGCCGCTGCGCGGGGGCCTTTTCCCCACCCCGCCCCTTACCGAGACCGGGGGCGTTGCCCCCGGGCCCCCGGGCCTTTCCGTAACCGGGGGCGTTGCCTCCGGCCCCTCCGGCCCCTCCGGCCCCTCCGGCCCCTCCGGCCCCTCCGGCCCCTCCGGCCCCTCCGGGCCCCCGGACTCCGGGGCGCGGGGTAGCCGGGGGCTGTGCCCCCCGTTGACCCAGGCCTTGGCGTCACCGAGGGTCTTGCCCCGTGGCCTCTGCTCCCAGCCCCCGCAGGCTCTGCCCCCAGGGGACTGCGCCCGCCGCCCCCCGGCCGTGCAGCCCCTCGCTGGGTTGCTCAGTGTCGCCGGGGGCGCCCCCTACGGCTGGCGGCGTGGGATGCGCCTCCATCCACGGCCGCCAAGCCGTAGGGAGAGTCGCGGGGTACCGGGGGGGCGGAATCCCGCCGGGTGGGGCATGCTCCAGCCCCGCTGCGGGGCACCTCCCTCCGCCGCCAGGCGGAGGGGGCTGAGGGGATTCCGGCGGCGGAGCCCCCGGTGGGTCCCCCCGCAGTCGACCCGGTCTGAGTCGCGGGGATCTCCGTCGGTATCGTCGGTTCTGTCAGTGCACCCGCCCCCCATCCAGATCCAGAACCGTGGAGTTCCCCATGCCCCCGACCGCCCGCCGCACCGTTCTGAAGGGCGCGGCCCTCGCCGGGGTTGCCGGGCTGGGGGTTGCCGCGTGTTCCACCGAGTCGAAGCTCGGCCATGCCGAGACCCCGACGCCCACCGCGCCGGTCGACCTCGGCGCGGCTGACGCCGTTCCCGTGGGCGGGGCCAAGCTCTACCGTGAACAGCGGCTGATCGTGCACTGTCCCGCGAAGGGCGAGTACAAAGCCTTCAGTGCCCAGTGCACCCACGCCGGCTGTGTCCTCGACAAGGTCGAGGGCACCGAGGGCAACTGCCCGTGCCACGGCAGCCGCTTCGACGTGACGACCGGCAAGGCGCTCCAGGGGCCGGCGACCGTGCCGCTGCCCGAGGTGCCGATCAAGGCCGAGGGCGGCAAGCTCGTGGCCGGCCCGGAGGCGTAGGCCTGGGCAAAAGCGGGCGTCCGCGGGCTCAGGCCCAGTCCCATTCGATGCCCAGCATTCCCGGCCGCACCCCCTGCTCCACGAGGTGGACCGTGCGGTGCCGCCCGCTGGGCGTCAGGTCCGTGGGCACCCCGCGCGGCATGCCCGTCGTCGCCTGCGAGAAGCGGTGGCAGCGTGCGGGCAGCGCGTTCTCGTCGAAGCGCACCTGCAGTACGTACTGACCGCCCGCGTGGTCGAAGCCCCGCACGTATCCGGTGCTCGACCCGCCGCTGCCGTCCTCGAAGCCGTAGCCGAAGACATACGTCTCGCCCGCCCGCAGCGCGGCGTCGAAGAGCAGCTCCGCGACCACCACGCTGCTCGCCCGGTCCCGGCGCACCCGCCCGGTGCGGCAGTTCTCCAGGCCGCTCACTTCCACGCCCTCCGGGTCGCCGTCCGGGTCGCCGTGGTGGACGGCGAGATAGCGGTCGACGCCGTCGCGGTGGGCGCGTACGACATGCTGCGAGTGCCGCCCGAGCAGCTGGCGCCCTGCCCCGATCCGTACCCGCTCGTGCTGTCCGAGGGTCTGCAGTCCGCCGTCCTTCGGGGACTCCAGGTCGGCGAGGAGCCGTCCCACGGCCCCGGACGGATCCACCAGCGCGCGGTACGAACGGTACGAGCGGCCCCGGGCCCGGTCGACGTCACAGCTCCCGTCGCCGTCACCGCCGCCCGTGCCCAGGAGCCGGACCAGGGAATCCCCGGGGAGATCCAGGAGTTCCTCCAGCGCGCGTACCGCCCGCAGCGACTCGGGGCGCTGCGGGCGGCGGGCGCCCTGCTGCCAGTAACTGAGGCTCGTCACACCGACCTTGATCCCGCGGTGGGCGAGATGGTGCTGGACGCGCTGGAGCGGCAGACCCCGCACGGCGAGGGCGGCGCGCAACGCCAGATGGAAGGGGCCGGTGCTCAGTACCTGCGCCAGGTCGGCTTCGACTTGGCCCATGGATTCCTCCGGGACGTATCGCGTGCGGTGGGTGCTCAAGTGATGCTCTGCTGTTCGGCTGCTCGGCCGCCGTGGGCGGGCTGCGGCTCTCCGGATGGATGGGGCGGGACGGCGCTGGTCACGTCCGCGCCGCACCGTTCACGGCGTCGCGTCACCTCGCATTGAAGCGTGTTGATCTGCCCCCGACAAGGAGTGTGCGCGTCACCGGCAATCCGGGGCCCGCGACGGCCGGGGCGGGCCGGCCGTGCCTCTGGCGGACATGGTCGCGTTGTCACCGCCCGCCAGTAGGGTGGTCGGCATGGCAGACCCCTCCAGCTACCGCCCCAAGCCGGGACAGATCCCCGACTCGCCGGGGGTCTACAGGTTCCGTGACGAGCACCGCCGGGTGATCTACGTCGGGAAGGCCAAGAGCCTGCGCTCGCGCCTCGCCAGCTACTTCCAGGACCTGGCCAATCTGCACCCGCGTACGCGCACCATGGTCACCACCGCCGCCTCCGTCGAGTGGACGGTCGTCTCGACGGAGGTCGAGGCGCTCCAGCTCGAGTACTCCTGGATCAAGGAGTTCGACCCCCGGTTCAACGTCAAGTACCGCGACGACAAAAGCTATCCGTATCTCGCGGTCACGCTGAACGAGGAGTTCCCGAGGGTCCAGGTCATGCGCGGCGCCAAGCGGAAGGGCGTCCGCTACTTCGGTCCGTACGGCCACGCGTGGGCCATCCGCGAGACCGTCGACCTGATGCTCCGCGTCTTCCCCGTGCGCACCTGCTCCGCCGGCGTCTTCCGCAACCATGTGCAGAAGGGCCGTCCCTGTCTGCTGGGCTACATCGGCAAGTGCTCCGCGCCCTGCGTGGGCCGGGTCACACCCGAGGAGCACCGCGAACTGGCCGAGGAGTTCTGCGACTTCATGGCCGGCCGCACCGGCACGTACATCCGCCGCCTCGAGAAGCAGATGATGGCCGCCGCCGAGGAGATGGAGTACGAGAGGGCGGCCCGGCTGCGCGACGACATAGGGGCCCTCAAGCGCGCCCTCGAGAAGAACGCGGTGGTGCTGGCCGACGCGACGGACGCCGACCTCATCGCCGTGGCCGAGGACGAGCTCGAGGCCGCCGTGCAGATCTTCCACGTCCGCGGCGGCCGGGTCCGCGGCCAGCGCGGCTGGGTCACCGACAAGGTGGAGAACGTGGACACGGCGGGCCTCGTCGAGCACGCGCTCCAGCAGCTGTACGGCGAGGAGAGCGGCGACGCCGTCCCCAAGGAAGTCCTCGTCCCCGCCCTGCCCGAGGACGAGGGCGCCGTTACCCAGTGGCTGAGCGGCCGCCGCGGCGCGGCCGTGTCCCTGCGCATCCCGCAGCGCGGCGACAAGAAGGCCCTGATGGAGACGGTCGAGCGCAATGCGCTCCAGGCCCTTGGACTGCACAAGACCAAGCGCGCCAGCGACCTGACCACCCGCTCCCGCGCGCTGGAGGAGATCGCGGAGGCCCTCGGGCTCGACTCCGCGCCGCTGCGCATCGAGTGCTTCGACATCTCGCACCTCCAGGGCGAGGACGTGGTGGCGTCCATGATCGTCTTCGAGGACGGTCTCGCCCGCAAGAGCGAGTACCGACGCTTCCAGATCAAGGGCTTCGAAGGCCAGGACGACGTCCGGTCGATGCACGAGGTGATCACCCGCCGCTTCAAGCGGTATCTGGCCGAGAAGGACAGGACGGGGGAGTGGATCGGCGAGGACAGCCCCGCCGACGAGGCGCCCGACGACGGCCGTCCGAAGAAGTTCGCCTACCCGCCCCAGCTCGTGGTCGTCGACGGAGGGCAGCCCCAGGTCGCCGCCGCCCGGTGTGCTCTGGACGAGCTCGGCATCGACGACGTGGCCGTCTGCGGCCTCGCGAAGCGCCTCGAGGAGGTCTGGCTGCCCCACGAGGACGACCCCGTGGTCCTGCCGCGCTCGAGCGAGGGCCTGTATCTCCTGCAGCGGGTGCGTGACACGGCTCACGACTTCGCCATCCGCTACCAGCGCTCCAAGCGTTCCCAGCGCATCAGGACGAGCCCGCTGGACGCGGTGCCCGGTCTCGGGGACACCAGGAAGCGGGCCCTGATCAAACATTTCGGCTCGGTGAAGCGGTTGCGGCAGGCGACAATCGAGCAGATCTGCGAGGTTCCCGGTATGGGCCGCAAGACGGCCGAGTCCGTCGTCGTGGCCCTGGCGCAGGCGGCTCCGTCCGCACCCGCCGTGAACACCGCGACAGGAGAGATCATTGAAGAGAACGACGGGGGCGGCAGGACATGACTGAGCACGACGGAGACGGAGCAGCAGACGTGAGTACGGGCAACGGAGCCGAGCCCGGCGAGTCCACGGCGGACATGGCCATCCCCGAGCTGGTGATCATCTCCGGGATGTCGGGCGCCGGCCGCAGTACGGCGGCCAAGTGTCTGGAGGACCTCGGCTGGTTCGTCGTCGACAACCTGCCGCCCGCGTTGATCCCCACGATGGTGGAGCTCGGCGCCCGCTCCCAGGGCAATGTCGCCCGGATCGCCGTCGTGGTCGACGTGCGCGGCCGGCGTTTCTTCGACAACCTCCGCGAGTCCCTCGCGGACCTGGACGCCAAGCAGGTCACCCGCCGGATCGTCTTCCTCGAGTCGTCGGACGAGGCGCTGGTGCGCCGCTTCGAGTCGGTCCGCCGCCCGCACCCGCTGCAGGGCGACGGCCGGATCGTCGACGGCATCGCGGCCGAGCGCGACCTGCTGCGCGAGCTGCGCGGCGACGCCGACCTGGTGATCGACACCTCCAGCCTCAACGTCCACGAGCTGCGCGCCAAGATGGACGCCCAGTTCGCCGGCGACGAGGAGCCCGAGCTGCGGGCCACGGTGATGTCGTTCGGCTTCAAGTACGGCCTGCCCGTGGACGCGGACCTGGTCGTCGACATGCGCTTCCTGCCGAACCCGCACTGGGTGCCGGAGCTGCGCCCCTTCACCGGCCTGAACGAAGAGGTGTCGAACTACGTCTTCAACCAGCCCGGCGCCAAGGAGTTCCTCGACCGCTACACCGAACTGCTCCAGCTGATCGCCGCCGGCTACCGCCGCGAGGGCAAGCGGTACGTGACCATCGCGGTGGGCTGCACCGGAGGCAAGCACCGGTCGGTCGCCACCTCCGAGAAGCTCGCCGCCCGCCTCGCCTCGGCCGGCGTGGAGACCGTTGTCGTCCACCGGGACATGGGGCGCGAGTGACCGGACGCAACCTCCGGCTGCGGCGGCTGCGCAGTACCACGCGCACGCTGTCGGCGCGGAAGCGCGGCGCACAGCCCAAGGTCGTCGCCCTTGGCGGCGGCATGGGCCTGTCCGCGTCGCTCGCCGCCCTGCGCCGCATCACCGGCGACCTCACCGCGGTCGTCACGGTCGCCGACGACGGCGGCTCCAGCGGCCGGCTCCGCGAGGAGCTCGGCGTGCTGCCGCCCGGCGACCTGCGCAAGGCCCTGGCGGCGCTGTGCGGGGACGACGACTGGGGACAGACCTGGGCCCGGGTCATCCAGCACCGTTTCCAGTCCAAGGGCGAGCTGCACGAGCACGCGGTCGGCAATCTGCTGATCGTGGCCCTGTGGGAGCAGTTCGGCGATCATGTCCAGGCCTTGGACCTGGTCGGCAAGCTGCTCGGCGCTCACGGGCGGGTGCTGCCCATGTCCGCCGTCCCGCTCGAGCTCCAGGCCCTGGTCCGGGGGCACGATCCGGCGCGCCCGGACGAGGTGGAGACCGTGCGTGGCCAGGCGACGGTGGCGCTCACCCCCGGCGAGGTGCAGTCCGTGCATGTCGTGCCGCACGACCCGCCTGCCGTCCCCGAGGCCGTGGAGGCCGTGCTGGACGCCGACTGGGTGGTTCTGGGCCCCGGCTCATGGTTCTCCTCGGTGATACCGCACCTGCTGGTGCCCGAGCTGCTGGACGCCCTGGTGGAGACCAAGGCGCGCCGGGTGCTCTCGCTCAACCTCGCGCCGCAGCCCGGTGAAACAGAAGGCTTCTCCCCGCAGCGTCATTTGGAGGTTTTGGGACGACACGCGCCTAAACTCGCCCTGGACGTGGTGCTGGCCGACGAGGCCGCAGTGCCCGACCGCGAGTCCCTCGTCGATGCCGCCGAGCGGCTGGGTGCCGCGGTCGAGCTGGCTCCGGTGGCCTCTCCCGACGGACTTCCGAAGCATGACCCGGAGCTGTTGGCCGCCGCGTACGACCGTATTTTTCGGATGCATGGAAGGATCGGCCCATGGCGATGACGGCAGCGGTGAAGGACGAGATCTCCCGGCTCCCCGTCACCCGGACCTGCTGCAGAAAAGCGGAGGTCTCGGCCATCCTGCGGTTCGCGGGCGGTCTGCACCTGGTGAGCGGCCGCATCGTGATCGAGGCGGAGCTGGACACCGGCATCGCCGCGCGCCGGCTGAAGCGGGACATCCTGGAGATCTTCGGCCACAGCTCGGAGCTGATGGTCATGGCCCCCGGCGGGCTGCGGCGCGGTTCCCGCTTCGTCGTCCGGGTGGTGGCGGGCGGCGACCAGCTGGCGCGCCAGACCGGTCTCGTCGACGGCCGGGGCCGCCCGATCCGGGGCCTGCCGCCGCAGGTCGTCTCGGGCGCCACCTGCGACGCGGAGGCCGCCTGGCGGGGCGCGTTCCTTGCGCACGGCTCGCTGACCGAGCCCGGCCGCTCCTCCTCGCTGGAGGTCACCTGCCCCGGCCCGGAGGCGGCGCTGGCGCTGGTGGGCGCCGCCCGCCGGCTGTCCATCGCCGCGAAGGCGCGCGAGGTCCGCGGTGTGGACCGGGTGGTCGTTCGGGACGGTGACGCGATCGGCGCGCTGCTGACCCGCCTCGGTGCGCACGAGTCGGTGCTGGCCTGGGAGGAGCGGCGGATGCGGCGCGAGGTGCGCGCGACCGCCAACCGCCTGGCCAACTTCGACGACGCCAACCTGCGCCGCTCGGCCCGTGCCGCGGTGGCGGCCGGCGCCCGTGTACAGCGGGCGCTGGAGATCCTCGGCGAGGAGGTGCCCGAGCACCTCGCGGCAGCGGGCCGGCTGCGGATGGAGCACAAGCAGGCGTCCCTGGAGGAGCTGGGCGCGCTCGCCGACCCGCCGCTGACGAAGGACGCGGTCGCGGGCCGTATCCGCCGACTGCTGGCGATGGCGGACAAGCGGGCCCAGGACCTGGGCATCCCGGGTACGGAGTCGAATCTGACCGAGGAAATGGCCGACGGTCTGGTCGGCTGACCTCCCTGACGTGGTGTCAATTCGCCGCTGCTGTGGGCCGTTCGGGTTCATGGCGGCGGCGTTTCCGTGTCGAGGGGTGCTATTGACATGATCATGGGGTGTCATGAGCCTGGCATCTGTCCTTTTGTGCCACACGGAAGCAAGGGGAACTCATGAGGCCCAGAGCGGGATCGATCCTCGCAGCGGGTGCATTGCTGCTCGGCGGACTGGCGGCCGCACCGGCCGTCCAGGCGCAGGCCGAGGCCGGACACAGCGCCGACGCCGCCGACGCGGTGAAGGTCTTCAACGCCGATGTCACCAAGGAGCAGGTTCCCCTGCTCCTCGCACTCGGCCAGGACGCCCACGAACTGGGTGAACAGGCCCCCTCCCGGGGCACTGCCCGGGTCGAGCTCTTCCTCACCGACGCCCAGGCCCGCGGCCTGGAGAAACAGGGTGTCGAGGTCACCGAGCGCACGGTCTCCGTGAAGACCGAGGCGCGGCTGCGTGCGGTCGGCGACGGCGTCTACCGCCCGTACAGCGGCGACGGCAACCTCCAGGAGGAGATCGTCAGGGCCGGGCAGGCCAACCCGGACATCACCAAGGTGGTCTCCATCGGCAAGACCGTCCGCGGCCAGGACATCCTCGCCCTCAAGCTGACCAAGGGCGCCAAGCGGACCAAGGACGGTGCCAAACCGTCCGTGCTGTACATGTCCAACCAGCACGCCCGCGAGTGGATCACCCCGGAGATGACCCGCCGGCTGCTCCACCACTACCTCGACAACTACGGCAAGGACCCGCGGATCACCAAGGTGGTGAACTCCACCGAACTGTGGTTCGTGCTCTCCGCCAACCCGGACGGCTACGACCACACGCACCGGTCCGCCGACAACCGGCTGTGGCGCAAGAACCTCCGCGACAACGACGGCGACGGCGAGATCACCAACGCCGACGGCGTCGACCTGAACCGCAACTTCGCCTACAAGTGGGGCTACGACAACGAGGGTTCGTCCCCCGTCCCGGCCAGTCAGACCTACCGCGGCACCGGGCCGGCCTCCGAGCCCGAGACCGTCGCGATCGACCGCTTCCAGAAGCGCATCGGCTTCGAGTACGGCATCAACTACCACTCCGCTGCCGAGTTGCTGCTGTACGGCGTCGGCTGGCAGGTCGCCACCCCGACCCCCGACGACGTCCTCTACAAGGCCCTCGCGGGCACCCCGGAGAACCCCGCCGTCCCCGGCTACTACCCGCAGGTCTCCTCCGAGCTGTACACCACCAACGGTGAGGCGGACGGCCACGCGGCCAACGTCAACGGGATGATGATGTTCACCCCGGAGATGACCACCTGCCAGACCGTTTCCGACTCCGACCCGGACGACAGGTGGAAGGCCGAGGACTGCCGGTCCGGCTTCAATTTCCCCGACGACGAGAAGCTGATCCAGGCGGAGTTCGCCAAGAACATCCCCTTCGCGCTCTCCGTCGCCGAGACCGCCGCCCACCCCGACCGGCCGTCCTCCGCGGTCGGCCTGGAGGCTCCCGACTTCACCGTCGACCCCTTCGCCACCTCGTACGCCCGCGGCGGCGACCAAGAGGTGTCCGTCGTCGTCCGCAAATCGGTCCGCGACAAGGAGCTCAAGTACCGCGTCAACGGCGGCCGCACCCACGACATGGCTCTGAGGCCCTGGAAGGGCGGCGAGACCTACGGCGGCGAGGACAACATCCGCTTCGACGAGTACCGCGCCAAGGTCAAGGACGGAGACGTCGGCGACAGGGTCGAGGTGTGGTTCACCGGAGAAACCAGGAGCGGGAAGCCCACCTCCAGCGAGCGCTTCACCTACACGATCGCCGAACGCCCACGGGCCGACACCGTGGTGGTCGCCGAAGAAGGGGCCCCCAACCAGCACGCACGGAAGTACGCCGACGCGCTGAAGGCCAACGGCCGCAAGGCGGTCGTCTGGGACGTCGCCACCCAGGGCGTCCCGCACCCGCTCGGCGTCCTCGGCCACTTCTCCACGGCCGTCCACCACACCGGCGACCGCGCCCCCGGCGGACCCACCCAGCTGGCGCTCCGCGCCTTCCTCAACGAGGGCGGCAAGCTGATCGAGGCCGGCGAGCAGGCCGGCGGCAACGCGCAGGTCGGCCGGGCCGCGACCAACGACTTCAGTCAGTACTACCTGGGTGCGTACGGACGTACCTCCGCCGCGACCGCCACCGCCTTCACCGGCGCCGGGCGGCTGACCGGATTCACCGGACCGCTCGCCGGTGCCACCGGCAGCCCCGCCAACCCGCTGAACGCGGCCGGTGCCTACACGGTCACTTCCGAGACCCTGCCGCCCGGGGACTTCCCGCAGTTCAAGAGCGCTCAGGCGGGCCGCTACGAAGGAGTGGTCAACCCGTACGCTCCGTATGCGGGACAGTGGATGGTCGCCGCCGCGCACGAGGACAGCGACTGGAAGCGCCTCACCCGCACCGTCGACCTCACGGGCGTGAGCGCGGCCGACGAACCGGAACTGCGCCTCGCCCTCAACTGGAACACCGAACCGGGCTACGACCACGCCGTCCTGGAGGCCCACACGGCCGGGGCGGAGGACTGGACCACACTCCCCGAGGCGAGCGGCCTGACCGGCACGGCAGTCCCCGAGGAGTGCGAGGCGGGCTTCTTCGTCAACGGCCACCCCTTCCTGCGGCACTACCTCACCGTCCAAGCCGGGGGCTGCACCCCGACCGGCACCAGCGGGGCCTGGAACAGCTTCACCGGATCCTCCGGCGGCTGGAAGCAGGTCTCCTTCGACCTGAGCGCCTACGCGGGCAAGAAGGTCGAGCTCTCGCTCAGCTCCGTCACCGACCCCGGCAGCGGCGGACGCGGCGTCTTCGCGGACGACGCCCGGCTGGCCGTCGCGGGCGCGGAGAAGGAGACCGAGGGCTTCGAGACCGCTCTCGGCACCTGGACGGTCCCCGGTGGACCCGTCGGGAGCCCGGAGACCGCCGGTGACTGGGCCCGCTCCGGCGAGCTTTTCAAGTCATTCGCCGCCGTCACCACGCGTGACACCGTGCTGCTCGGTTTCGGTCTGGAGCACCTCCCTGCCGCCGCCGACCGCACGGCGCTGATCGGCAAGGCACTGCGCTCCCTGCGGCGTTGACGCGGCAGCGCTGCCGGAGGGGGCGAACCGCCTGCGAGGCGGCCCTTATACCTACTAACGGGTACGGGCCGCCTCGTCCCGCCACAGATGCGGTCGATGTCACTACGAGGCCCGCGGAGGGGTAGGGTCGTAGGCGGTCGGGGACATCCCATACAGCTCGCCGGCGTCGAAACCCGGCGTACCAACGAGGAGATCGGTTTCGTGACGATCCGCGTAGGCATCAACGGCTTTGGCCGCATCGGTCGTAACTACTTCCGCGCGCTGCTGGAGCAGGGTGCAGACATCGAGATCGTGGCTGTCAACGACCTGGGTGACACTGCGACCACGGCCCACTTGCTGAAGTACGACACCATCCTCGGCCGCCTCAGGGCCGAGGTGTCCCACACCGCCGACACCATCACGGTCGACGGCCACACGATCAAGGTGCTCTCCGAGCGCAACCCCGCCGACATCCCGTGGGGCGACCTCGGCGTCGACATCGTCATCGAGTCGACCGGCATCTTCACCAAGAAGGCCGACGCCGAGAAGCACATCGCGGGCGGCGCCAAGAAGGTCCTCATCTCGGCTCCGGCCAAGGACGAGGACATCACCATCGTGATGGGCGTCAACCAGGACAAGTACGACGCGGCCAGCCACCACGTCATCTCCAACGCCTCCTGCACCACCAACTGCGTGGCGCCGATGGCCAAGGTTCTCGACGAGAACTTCGGCATCGTCAAGGGCCTGATGACCACGGTCCACGCGTACACCAACGACCAGCGGATCCTGGACTTCCCGCACTCGGACCTGCGTCGCGCCCGCGCCGCCGCCGAGAACATCATTCCCACCACCACGGGTGCCGCGAAGGCCACCGCGCTGGTCCTCCCGAAGCTCAAGGGCAAGCTCGACGGCATCGCGATGCGCGTGCCGGTCCCGACCGGCTCGGCCACCGACCTGGTCGTGGAGGTGGAGCGCGAGGTCACCAAGGACGAGGTCAACGCCGCGTTCAAGAAGGCCGCCGACGACGGCGACCTCAAGGGCATCCTCTTCTACACCGAGGACCCGATCGTGTCGTCCGACATCGTCAGCGACCCGGCGTCCTGCACCTTCGACTCCTCCCTGACCATGGTCCAGGAAGGCAAGTCGGTGAAGATCCTCGGCTGGTACGACAACGAGTGGGGCTACTCCAACCGCCTCGTCGACCTCACGGTCTTCGTCGGCAACCAGCTCTGATCCGCACCGTCTGATCCGCAACGCGAGCACCACGATGTGAGCGACAGGGCTCGGCAGCGCAATGTGGCGCTGTCCGAGCCCTGTCGCGCGTGCAGCCCTCCGAGGAGCCGTAGAAAAACATGAAGACCATCGACCAGCTGCTGGCCGACGGGGTCGCGGGCAAGCGGGTATTCGTCCGCGCCGACCTCAATGTGCCGCTCGACGGCACCACCATCACCGACGACGGCCGTATCCGCGCCGTCCGGCCGACGATCGCCAAGCTGGCGGAGGCCGGCGCACGTGTCGTCGTCGCCTCGCACCTGGGCCGCCCCAAGGGAGCCCCGGACCCCGCCTTCTCGCTCGCCCCGGCCGCCAAGCGGCTCGGTGAACTGCTCGGTGCCGAGGTCGCCTTCGCGACCGACACCGTCGGCGAGTCCGCCACCGTCGCCGTCGCGAACCTCGAGAACGGCCAGGTCGCCGTCCTCGAGAACCTCCGCTTCAACGCCGGCGAGACCGCCAAGGACGACGCGGAGCGCGGCGTCTTCGCCGACCAGCTCGCGGCCCTCGCCGATGTGTACGTCGGCGACGGCTTCGGCGCCGTGCACCGCAAGCACGCCTCCGTCTACGACCTCCCGGCCCGCCTGCCGCACGCGGCCGGCTTCCTGATCGAGACCGAGGTCGGCGTCCTCAAGAAGCTCACCGACGACGTGCAGCGGCCCTATGTCGTCGTCCTCGGCGGCGCCAAGGTCTCCGACAAGCTCGGCGTCATCGATCACCTGCTGGAGAAGGCCGACCGCATCCTCATCGGCGGCGGCATGGCGTACACCTTCCTCAAGGCCCAGGGCCACGAGGTCGGCATCTCCCTCCTCCAGGAGGACCAGATCCCGGCGGTCAAGGATTACCTGAAGCGGGCGAAGGAGCGGGGCGTGGAGTTCGTGCTCCCCGTCGACGTCCTGGTCTCGCCGGAGTTCCCGGACCTGAAGACCAAGGCTCCCGCCAACCCGAGTGTCGTCGCCGCGGACGCGATCCCCGCCGACGAGGAGGGTCTGGACATCGGTCCCGAGACCCGCAAGCTGTACGCATCGAAGCTCGCCGACGCGGCCACCGTCTTCTGGAACGGCCCGATGGGCGTCTTCGAGCACCCCGACTACGCCGAGGGCACCAAGGCCGTTGCCCAGGCGCTCGTCGAATCCCCGGCCTTCTCCGTGGTCGGCGGCGGCGACTCCGCCGCGGCCGTACGGATCCTGGGCTTCGACGAGAAGGCATTCGGCCACATCTCGACCGGTGGCGGCGCGAGCCTCGAGTATCTCGAGGGCAAGACGCTTCCCGGCCTCGCCGCACTGGAGGACTGACCCCGCATGACCACCCGTACCCCGCTGATGGCGGGCAACTGGAAGATGAACCTCAACCACCTCGAGGCCATCGCTCACGTCCAGAAGCTCGCCTTTGCACTCGCCGACAAGGACTACGACGCGGTCGAGGTCGCGGTCCTGCCGCCCTTCACCGACCTGCGCTCCGTGCAGACCCTGGTCGACGGCGACAAGCTGAAGATCAAGTACGGCGCCCAGGACATCTCGGCGCACGACTCCGGTGCGTACACCGGCGAGATCTCCGGTTCGATGCTGGCCAAACTGAAGTGCACCTACGTGGCCGTCGGCCACTCCGAGCGCCGCCAGTACCACGCCGAGTCGGACGAGATCTGCAACGCCAAGGTGAAGGCCGCCTACAAGCACGGCCTGACCCCGATCCTGTGCGTCGGAGAGGGCCTGGACATCCGCAAGGCCGGCAACCAGGTCGAGTACACGCTCGCCCAGCTCGACGGCGGCCTGAAGGACATCCCGGCCGAGCAGGCCGAGACGATCGTGATCGCCTACGAGCCGGTGTGGGCCATCGGCACCGGCGAGGTCGCCACCCCGGAGGACGCGCAGGAGGTCTGCGGGGCGATCCGCGGCCGCCTCGCCGAGCTGTACTCGCAGGAGCTGGCCGACAAGGTCCGCATCCAGTACGGCGGCTCGGTGAAGGCGGGCAACGTCGCCGCGATCATGGCGCAGCCCGACGTGGACGGCGCCCTCGTGGGCGGCGCCGCGCTGGACGCCGACGAGTTCGTCAAGATCGTCCGCTTCCGCGACCAGTGAACGGAAGGGGCGCCGCAGCCTTCGGGCGCCCCGGAAGCGGACCGGCGAACCTGTGAGTATGCGGTGGCGCCGATCCGGCGTACCCTTGCGGGGGCCTGGGGCTCACACGAGCCCGGGCCCCCGTCGTCCGTATTGAGTTCCGAGAGAATTGCCAGGAAGTAGGGTCCAGCCGTGGTTATGGGATTCTCGATCGCCCTGATCATCTTCAGCGGGCTGCTGATGCTGCTCGTGCTGATGCACAAAGGGAAGGGCGGCGGTCTTTCCGACATGTTCGGTGGCGGCATGCAGTCGTCCGTCGGCGGCTCCTCGGTGGCCGAGCGCAACCTCGACCGCATCACCGTCGTGGTCGGTCTGCTGTGGTTCGCGTGCATTGTCGTACTTGGTCTGCTGATGAAGCTGGACAGCTGACCCACCGGTCAACCGTCCCGAGCTGGGGTGTAACTCCAATCACTGGACGAGCGTTGGGCCTTACGTAGACTGGGGCACTCGCGGCGCAGCCGCTGTGAGACGCTGTGCAGCACCATCACGCAGGGAGTTACGACCGTGGCAAGTGGCAACGCGATCCGGGGAAGCCGGGTCGGAGCGGGGCCGATGGGCGAGGCTGAGCGAGGCGAGTCCGCGCCGCGCCTCCGCATCTCCTTCTGGTGCTCGAACGGGCACGAGACGCAGCCGAGCTTCGCCAGTGACGCACAGGTCCCCGACACGTGGGACTGCCCGCGGTGCGGGTTCCCGGCCGGTCAGGACCGGGACAATCCGCCGGACCCGCCGCGCACCGAGCCGTACAAGACGCACCTGGCGTATGTACGTGAGCGGCGCAGCGACGCGGACGGCGAGGCGATCCTCGCCGAGGCACTCGCCAAACTGCGCGGCGAGATCTAGTACTTGAGTCCGGCCGGACACCCGACGAGGGTGCCGGCCGGACTTTCTCGTTGCCCGGGCCGCTTTCTTGTCCGCCGCCCCGCCAACGCCTCTTGGACCGGCCTGATCAATTAGGTTGGACACGCAGCGGGGCATGCAGGCAGGTACGAGAAGAAGTGGGCTGATGTCCGAAATGAACGCAGGCAAGACCAGGCTCAACCAGACGCCCGAATGGACCTCTCTCGGCAAGCACCGCGAGCAGCTGGGGGAGACGCATCTGCGGGAGCTGTTCGCCGGGGACGCGGAGCGCGGCAGCACGTACACCCTCCAGGTCGGGGATCTGTACATCGACTACTCCAAGCACCTGGTGACCCAAGAGACGCTGGGGCTGCTGCGTGAGCTCGCCGCCGCGACGGGCGTCGCCGAGCTGCGGGACGCCATGTTCCGCGGCGAGAAGATCAACACCACCGAGAACCGCGCGGTCCTGCACACCGCGCTCCGCGCTCCGCGCGACGCCGTGATCGAGGTCGACGGCGAGAACGTGGTGCCCGGTGTCCACGCCGTGCTCGACAGGATGGCCGCCTTCTCGGAGCGGATCCGCTCCGGCGAGTGGACCGGCCACACCGGCAAGCGCATCAAGAACGTGGTGAACATCGGCATCGGCGGCTCCGACCTCGGGCCCGCGATGGCGTACGAGGCTCTGCGCTCCTACAGCGAGCGGGATCTGACGTTCCATTTCGTGTCGAACGTCGACGGAGCCGATCTGCACGAGGCCGTACGGGGCCTGGACCCGGCGGAGACCCTCTTCATCGTCGCCTCCAAGACCTTCACCACCGTCGAGACCATCACCAACGCGACCTCCGCACGCGAGTGGCTGCTCACCAACCTCCAGGTGGGCCCCGACGCCGTCGCCAAGCACTTCGTCGCCCTGTCGACCAACGCCGAGAAGGTCTCCGACTTCGGCATCGACACGGCCAACATGTTCGAGTTCTGGGACTGGGTCGGCGGCCGCTACTCGTACGACTCCGCGATCGGCCTCTCCCTGATGATCGCCATCGGACCCGACCGCTTCCGGGAGATGCTCGACGGCTTCCACCTCGTCGACGAGCACTTCCGCACCGCGCCCCCGGAGGCCAACGCGCCTTTCCTGATGGGCCTGCTGGGCATCTGGTACGGGGCGTTCTTCGACGCCCAGTCGCACGCGGTCCTGCCGTATTCGCACTACCTGTCCAAGTTCACCGCGTACCTCCAGCAGCTGGACATGGAGTCCAACGGCAAGTCCGTGGACCGCGACGGCAACCCGGTCGACTGGCAGACCGGACCCGTCGTCTGGGGCACGCCCGGCACCAACGGCCAGCACGCCTACTACCAGCTGATCCACCAAGGCACGAAGCTCATCCCCGCTGACTTCATCGGCTTCGCCAATCCTGTCCCCTCCCTGCTCGCCGGGCTCGTGCCCCAGCACGACCTGCTGATGGCCAACTTCTTCGCGCAGACGCAGGCACTGGCCTTCGGCAAGACCCCCGAGGAGGTCAGGGCGGAGGGCGTGCCGGAGGAGCTGGTGGCGCACAAGACGTTCAAGGGCAACCACCCGACGACGACGATCCTCGCCGACGAACTCACGCCGTCCGTGCTGGGCCAGTTGATCGCTCTGTACGAGCACAAGGTCTTCGTGCAGGGAGCGATCTGGAACATCGACTCCTTCGACCAGTGGGGCGTCGAACTCGGCAAGGTCCTCGCGAAGAAGATCGAGCCGGTGCTCACCGAAGGAGAGGGCGGCGAGCGGCTCGACAGCTCGACGGCCAGGCTCGTCGGCAAGTACCGCACACTGCGCGGCCGCTGATCCGATGGCGGGGGACAACGCGGTGCGGCTGCGGCCGCCGAACAACCGGCTGAACGAACGGGTCGTCAACTGGTGGCGTGCGCAGTGCCTGCTGACGGCCGCCGTCCCGGCGGCCGTCCTGCTGGTGCTGGGCGCCTTCATCGAGCCGGCCCGGATGTGGCTGCTGATCCCGGCGGCGGCGATCGCCGCCGTGGGACTCGGCTGCACCGCGTTCTTCCCTGCCTGGTGGTACCGGGTGCACCGCTGGGAGGTCACCGACGAGGCGGTGTACGTGCGGACCGGGGCGCTCTGGCAGGAGTGGCGCATCGCGCCCATGTCCCGCATCCAGACCGTCGACACCGTCCGGGGACCGCTGGAGCAGGCGTTCCGGCTCGCCACGGTCACCGTCACGACCGCCTCCTCCAAGGGCGCCATCAGGATCGAGGGCCTTGACCACGAGGTGGCCGCGGAACTCGCGGAGCGCCTCACCAGGATCACCCAGGCGACACCCGGGGACGCGACATGAGCGAGCCCGAGCGGACGCCGGGTGTCCCCCCTGCCGCTGAACTGCCCAGCACCGACGGGGACGCCGCAGGGGCCCCGGAAGGGCTGGGCAGGCCCGGGGAGACCTGCGACGGCTCCCCGCAGGTCCCGGACGGGCCGCAGGCCCTCTGGCGGCGGCTCGACGGGCGGACCGTCCTCGTCACCGCCCTGGTCATGGCCGGTGTGGCGGGCGGCGCCGGACTGCCCACCCTCATCGGCCTCGCCGGCGGCATGCCCCTGTGGAAGGCGCTCGCCTGGGTACTGGCCGGGGCCGCGCTCCTCATCGCCGCCGGCACCGGCGCGGACTTCGTGCGCTGGCACCGCACGCGCTACCGCATCGGGCCCGAGCGGGCCGAACTCCACACCGGGCTCCTCCTAATCAAACGGCGTTCCCTGGCCCGCGAGCGCATCCGCACCGTCGACCTCACCGCCAACGTGCTGCTGCGTGTCCTCGGACTGGTCAAGGTCCGCATCGGCACCGGAGAGCAGGCGGGCGGCGGTGAATCCACCCTCGAACTCGACGCCGTCACCCTGGCGGAGGGGGAGCGGCTCCGTCTCGAGCTGCTGACCAGGGCCGCCACCGGAAGCACGGAAAGCGCCGCCCACCGCGACGGCACGCTCGCCGTCCTCGACCCGTCCTGGATCCGCTACGCCCCCGTGTCGTTCGTCGCGCCCCTGCTCGGCGGCGCGGCGGTCGGCGCGGTCATGCAGGTCAGCGAGTGGTTCGGGGCGCGGAACGAAGTCATCGCATGGGTGTGGGACCGCTTCGAGGACACCTCGATCCTATGGATGGTCTTCGTACTGGCCGCGGTCGCGCTGGCGACGGGGATCGTCGGCGCGCTCGGCCTCTGGATCGAAATATGGTGGAACTACCGGCTGGAGCGGGAGCCCGGCGGCACGCTGCGGGTGCGCCGCGGTCTGTTCACCGCCCGCTCGATATCCATCGAGGAACGCCGACTGCGCGGCGTCGACCTCGTCGAGCCCCTGGGCGTACGCCTGTTCGGCGCGGCCCGGCTGGACGCGGTCGCCACCGGACTGGTCAACGACGAGAAGGACAAGAAGGCCGACGCCAGCGTGCTGCTGCCCGTGGTGCCCCGGAGGCTGGCCGACGACGTCGCGGCGCAGGTGCTCCATGAGAGGTCGGCCCCCACGGACGCGTCACTGCTGACCGCCCACCCGCGGGCCGCCCGCAGGCGGCGGGTGCGGTGGGCAGTGGGCGCCGTCCTGCTCCCGACGGCGGCCCTCGCGCTCCTCGGCGTGCTGCTCACGCCCGTGCTGCTGTGGATCGCGGTGGCCTGCGCGGTGCTCGGCCTCCCGGTGGCGGCGCTTCTGGCCCTCGACGCGTACCGGGCGCTGGGCCACGGGATCTCTGGCGCGTATCTCCTCACCCGCTCGGGCACGGTGCGCCGCAGCACAGTGGCGCTCCAGCGTGCGGGTGTGATCGGCTGGACCGCCCGCCGGTCCCTCTTCCAGCGCCGCGCGGGCCTCATCACCCTGACGGCGACGACGGCGGCGGGCGGGGGAGCCTACGGCATCTACGACGCGGGGGAGGCGGAGGGCCTGACGTTCGCGTCGGACGCGGTGCCGGGTCTGCTGGAGCCGTTCCTGGAGCACGACTAGCCAGGGCCTCTCGTTTGGATCTTGCCGGGCTCGCGTCCCCCGGCACCGCGCCTCGCTGGGTGTCGTCGGTCGGCATGGCTCCGCCATGCCTCCTTCCCTACGCCTTCGGCGTGGGAGGTGCCCCGCCTCCGCCGTGCGATCCGGCCCCTGAGCCCTGGCGGGCCCGGGGAGAACCCATGCCTGAGCCCTGGCGGGCCCGGGAGACCTCATCACCAGATCCTCCCCCTACGCCCCCGCGGGCGTGGTGGGACCCCCACTCACTGATCCGGCCGGAGCCAAACGAAAGAGCCTAGGCGCGGTCGTGGCGGACGCCGGGGTGGGCGAGGGCGCTGCGGGTGAGGCGGCCGACGATCGCCGGGGCCTCCTGGACGAGCGCGTCGTCGGTGAGCGCCTCGACCATGAACAGAGCGAAGTCCACACGGCGCGTCAGGTTGTCGGCCAGCACCGGGTCGCCCACGTGCCGGCTCCACACGGGCAGGCCCTGGCTCTCGCCCTCCTCCAGGGTGCTGCCGCGCACCACGGTCCACCGGGTGTCGCTGGCGAACACCCGGCGGCACGCCTCCACCTGGTCGTCGATCTCGACGGCGCGGACGAGTTTGCCCAGCAGGGCGGCGATCCGGACGCCCGCCCGGAACGTCCGCGAGTACGTGTCCTTGCCGTCGCGCGTGATGTGCCAGCCGCAGGAGAAGACCAGGCGCGCGCCCGGTCGTGCGTGGTCGAGCACCGCTTGCGCCGTGCCCGACGCGTACTGCTGCACACCCCAGGGCACCAGCACCGTCAGCACCCCGTCGCACCTGGCGACCGCCCGCCGGATCACCTCCGGGTCGTTCGTGGGGCCGGGCACGACGGTCATCCGGCCTTCGAACTCGGCCAGTTTCGGCACGCTGCGCTCCCGGCACACGCCGACCACCTCGTAGCCGCGGTCCAGTGCGTGCCGGACCATGTACTGCCCGAGCTTCCCCGAAGCCCCGATGATGCAGACCTTCTTCACATGCTCCGTGCCCATGGCGCAGCCCTTTCTGCGGAATGCTGACCTTATGTTGTAAGGTAAGCTAGCCTTATGCCGTAAGGCAGTCAAGGGGAGAGAGAAGGGAGGAGCGGATGCGCGAGGGAGGCAAGGGCCGGCGCAGGGCGCCGGCGCGCACCCCGCTCAGTCGCGAGCGTGTGATTCGCACGGCGATGGCGGTGGCGGACGAGAAGGGCTCGGCCGCGCTCACCATGCGGGCCATCGCCGAACCCCTGGGCGTCGAGGCGATGTCGCTCTACCACCACGTCGCAGGCAGGGAGGATGTCCTCGACGGCATGGTGGACGCGGTGTTCGGCGAGATCGACCTGCCGCCGCGCGACACTGACTGGAAGAGGGCCATGCGTGACCGCGCGGCCTCTGCCCGCGCCGTGCTCCGGCGCCACCCGTGGGCCGTCCCCCTGATGGACTCCCGCACCCGGCCCGGCCCCGCGACCCTGCGCCACCACGACGCCGTCATCGGCGCGTTGCGCGTCGGCGGGTTCTCCGTCCCGATGGCCGCGCACGCGTTCTCGCTGATCGACAGCTACGTGTACGGCTTCGTGATCCAAGAGCTGAGCCTGCCGTTCAGCGGCTCGGCGGAGCTGGACGAGGTCGCGGGCGCCATTCTGCGAGATATGCCCGCCGACACCTACCCGCACCTCACGGAGCTCGTCACCGAGCACGCGCTCAAGCCCGGTTACGACTACGCCGACGAGTTCACCTTCGGCCTCACCCTCATCCTCGACGCCCTGCGCCCGGACGAGAGCGCGAGCCCTTAGCGCGTGTGCGTGCGGCGGGCCCTTTCCCCGCCCCGCCCGCACAGCGCGCGAGGCCCGGACCGCGCAGCGGCGGGCCGGGCCTCGGCGTGAGCGAGTGCGTCGTGGGCGTTACGCGGAGGCCGGCGGGTACAGCGAGCGCGGCAGTTTCGACGCAGCCGCCCGGTCCAGCAGCCACAGCGTCCGGGACCGCCCGTACGCCCCGGCCGCCGGCGCCTGGATCTCGCCCGCGCCGGACAGCGCGATCTCCGCCGCCTCCGCCTTGTCCTCGCCTGCCGCCAGCAGCCACACCTCGCGCGCCGCGCGGATCGCCGGCAGGGTGAGCGAGATGCGAGTCGGCGGCGGCTTGGGGGCGCCGTGGACCCCGACTACAGTGCGTTCCGTCTCGCGGACCGCCGGCAGCTCGGGGAAGAGCGACGCCACATGCGTGTCGGGCCCCACGCCCAGCATCAGCACGTCGAACGTCGGCACCGGGCCGTGGTCCTCCGGGCCCGCCGCCGCGGCGAGTTCCTCCGCGTACGCGGCGGCGGCCGCGTCCACGTCGGAGCCGGACGCACCGTCCGACGCGGGCATGGCGTGCACCCGCGACGGATCCACCGGCACGTGGTCGAGCAGCCCCTCACGGGCCTGCGTGACGTTGCGCTCCGGGTCGCCCTCGGGCAGGAACCGCTCGTCGCCCCACCACAGGTCGAGCCGTGCCCAGTCGATCGCGTCCCGTGCGGGGGACGCACCGAGCGCGGCCAGCAGGCCGTTGCCGTTGCGGCCGCCGGTGAGGACGACCGACGCGGAGCCGCGCGCGGCCTGGGCGTCCACGATCTTCGTGATCAGCCTGGCCGCGGCGGCCTGCGCCATCAGTTCCTTGTCGCGGTGAACCACGAGCTGCGCGGCCGCGGTCATTTCGCCGCCGCCTTCTTCGCGGGGGCGGCCTTCCTGGCCGCCGGAGCGGGCGCCGCCTTCTTGGCCGCAGGCGTCTCAGCGGACGCGGGCGCCGCCTGCGACGTCCCCCCGCCCAGCCGCTCCACGCCGTATCGCAGTGCCGACGAGTACGTGTCGTCCGGGTCGAGCCGGCGCAGTTCCTCCGCGATCAGCTCGGCCGTTTCGCGGCGCTTGAGTGCCACCGCGCGGTCGGGCTGGCCCTCGATGGAGAGCGTGGCGAGCGAACCGTCGGGGCGGTCGAGCACGATGGGGCCGCAGTTGGACTCCATCCGTACGGACGTGAGGCCGGGGCCGGACGACGACGACCGCTTCACCGGTACGTTCAGCCGGTCCGCGAGCCACATCGCCAGCAGTTCGCAGCTCGGGTTGAACTCCTCGCCCTCCACCTCGACGGAGGTGACTTCGCAGACGACCTGGTCGAGCGCCGCCGCGAGCATCGAGCGCCACGGCGTGATCCGGGTCCACGACAGGTCGGTGTCACCAGGGGTGTACGCCTGTGCGCGGGCCGTCAGCTCGCGCACCGGCTGCTCCGAGGCGTAGGTGTCGGTCACCCGGCGCTGGGCCAGCGCGCCGAGCGGGTCATGGGCCGGGTCGGTCGGCGCGTTGACCGGCCACCAGACGACGACGGGCGCGTCGGGCAGCAGCAGCGGGAGCACCACCGACTGGGCATGGTTTGTGACCTCGCCGTACAGCCGCAGGACGACCGTCTCGCCGGTGCCCGCGTCCGCGCCGACCCGCACCTCGGCGTCCAGCCGGGCCTTGGACCGGTCACGCGGCGAACGCGACACCCGCTTGATGACAACGAGGGTGCGCGAGGGGTGCTCGCGGGACGCCTCGTTGGCGGCCTTCAGCGCGTCGTAGGCGTTCTCCTCATCGGTCACGATGACCAGGGTGAGGACCATGCCGACGGCCGGGGTGCCGATCGCGCGGCGGCCCTGCACCAGCGCCTTGTTGATCTTGCTGGCCGTGGTGTCCGTAAGGTCGATCTTCATGGCCGACGCCAGCTCCGTCCGTCTCGTGCGAGCATTTCGTCCGCCTCGTCCGGCCCCCAGGTGCCGGCCGGATACTGCGCCGGCTTGCCGTTCGCGTCCCAGAAGTCCTCTATCGGGTCGAGGATCTTCCAGGACAGCTCGACCTCCTCCACACGCGGGAAGAGGTTGGAGTCGCCGAGCAGCACATCGAGGATGAGGCGCTCGTAGGCCTCCGGGCTCGACTCCGTGAACGACTCGCCGTAGGCGAAGTCCATCGAGACGTCCCGGACCTCCATCGACGTGCCGGGCACCTTGGAGCCGAACCGCATGGTCACGCCCTCGTCCGGCTGGACGCGGATGACCAGCGCGTTGTGTCCGAGCTCCTCGGTGGCGGTGGAGTCGAACGGCGAGTGCGGTGCGCGCTGGAAGACGACCGCGATCTCGGTGACGCGCCGTCCCAGCCGCTTGCCGGTGCGGAGATAGAAGGGGACCCCCGCCCAGCGGCGGTTGTCGATCTCCAGCTTGATCGCGGCATACGTGTCGGTCTTCGACTTCGGGTCGATACCGTCTTCCCGCAGATAGCCGACGGCCTTCTCTCCACCCTGCCAACCCGCCGTGTACTGCGCGCGGACGGTGTCCTTCGCAAGGTCCTTGGGCAGCTTCACCGCGCCCAGCACCTTGGTCTTCTCGGCTGCGAGCGCGTCCGCGTCGAAGGAGGCGGGCTCTTCCATGGCAGTCAGCGCGAGCAGTTGGAGCAGGTGGTTCTGGATGACGTCACGGGCGGCGCCGATGCCGTCGTAGTAGCCCGCCCGGCCGCCGATGCCGATGTCCTCGGCCATCGTGATCTGCACATGGTCGACGTAGGACCGGTTCCAGATGGGCTCGAAGAGCGTGTTGGCGAACCGCAGCGCCAGGATGTTCTGGACGGTCTCCTTGCCCAGGTAGTGGTCGATACGGAAGACCTCGTTCGGCGGAAAGACCTCGTGCACCACCTGGTTGAGCTCCTTGGCGGAGACCAGGTCGTGGCCGAACGGCTTCTCGATGACCGCGCGCCGCCAGGAGCCCTCCTTCTGGTCCGCCAGCCCGTGCTTCTTCAGCTGCTGGACGACCTTGGGGAAGAACTTGGGCGGCACGGAGAGGTAGAACGCGAAGTTGCCACCGGTGCCCTGCACCTTGTCGAGGTCCTCGATGGTGGACTTCAGCTGCTCGAAGGCGTCGTCGTCGTCGAAGGTGCCCGGGACGAAGCGCATCCCCTGGATGAGCTGCTGCCAGACCTCCTCACGGAACGGCGTACGCGCATGCTGCTTGACCGCGTCGTGGACCTCCTGCGCGAAGTCCTCGTCCGCCCACTCGCGGCGGGCGAAGCCGACGAGCGAGAAGCCCGGCGGCAGCAGCCCCCGGTTCGCCAGGTCGTAGACCGCGGGCATCAGCTTCTTGCGCGACAGGTCGCCCGTGACACCGAAGATGACCAGGCCCGACGGCCCCGCGATGCGCGGGAGCCGTCGGTCGGCAGCATCACGGAGCGGGTTGGCTCCGTCAATACCGGACAAGTCGCTCAGTCCTCCGAGGGTGCGAGGCGCTTGAGTTCCGCCTCGGTCGACTTGAGCAGGTCGTTCCAGGACGCCTCGAACTTCTCGACGCCCTCGTCCTCGAGCAGCTGGACGACCTCGTCGTACGAGATACCGACGGCGGCGACCGCTTCCAGCTCGGCGCGCGCCTGGTCGTACGCGCCGCGCACCGTGTCACCGGTGATCTCGCCGTGGTCGGCCGTGGCCTCGAGGGTGGCCTCCGGCATGGTGTTCACCGTGCCCGGCGCGACCAGCTCGTCGACGTACAGGGTGTCCTTGTAGGCCTTGTCCTTGACGCCGGTCGAGGCCCACAGCGGACGCTGCTTGTTGGCCTGTGCCTTGTCCAGCGCGGCCCAGCGGTCGGAGGAGAAGACTTCCTCGAACGCCTCGTAGGCGAGCCGCGCATTGGCCACGGCCGCCTTGCCACGGGCTTCCTTGGCCTCCGGGGTGCCCAGCGCGTCCAGACGCTTGTCGACCTCGGTGTCCACGCGGGACACGAAGAACGAGGCGACCGAGCGGATCTTGGACAGGTCGAGGCCCGCGGCCTTGGCCTTCTCGAGACCCGCCAGGTAGGCGTCCATGACCTCGCGGTAACGCTCCAGCGAGAAGATCAGAGTGACGTTGACGCTGATGCCGAGGCCGATGACCTCGGTGATCGCCGGCAGGCCCGCCCTGGTGGCCGGGATCTTGATGAAGGTGTTCGGCCGGTCCACCAGCCAGGCCAGCTGCTTGGCCTCCGCGATCGTCGCCTTCGTGTTGTGTGCGAGACGGGGGTCGACCTCGATCGACACCCGGCCGTCCTGGCCGCCCGTGCGGTCGTAGACCGGGCGCAGCACGTCGGCGGCGTCACGGACGTCCGCCGTCGTGATCATGCGGAGGGCTTCCTCGACGGTCACCCTGCGGGCCGCGAGGTCCTCCAGCTGCTGGTCGTACCCCTGGCCCGAGGAGATCGCCTTCTGGAAGATCGACGGGTTGGTGGTGACGCCCACGACGTGCTGCTGGTCGATCAGCTCGGCCAGGTTGCCCGAGGTGATCCGCGTGCGCGAAAGGTCGTCCAGCCAGATCGCGACGCCTTCGTCGGAGAGGCGCTTGAGTGCGTCTGTCATGAGAATCTCCTACTTGTCGTGTAACGGCGTCAGCGCGCGTCGGCGTGGATCTGAGTCGTCGAATCCAGCACGGCCCGCGCGGCGGCGGCGACGGCCTCGGCGGTGAAGCCGAACTCGCGGAAGAGGACCTTGCCGTCCGCCGAAGCGCCGAAGTGCTCCAGCGAGACGATGCGCCCGGCGTCGCCGACGTAGCGGTGCCAGGTCAGGCCGATACCCGCCTCGACCGCGACCCGCGCCTTGAGTGACGGGGGAAGCACCAAGTCCCGGTACCCCTGGTCCTGCTCCTCGAACCACTCCACGGACGGCATCGACACCACCCGGGTCGGCACGCCGGCGGCCTGGAGCTGCTCGCGGGCCGCGACGGCCAGCTGCACCTCGGAGCCGGTGCCGATCAGCACGACCTGCGCGTCGCCGCCTTCGGCGTCGAACAGGACGTAACCGCCCTTGGCCGCGTCCTCGTTCCACTCGTACGTCGGCACACCCTGGCGGGTCAGCGCCAGGCCGTGCGGGGCTCCCTTGCCGAACTCCTTGGTGTACCGCTTGAGGATCTCGCGCCAGGCGATGGCGGTCTCGTTGGCGTCGGCGGGGCGCACGATGTTGAGGCCCGGGATCGCGCGCAGCGAGGCCAGGTGCTCGACCGGCTGGTGAGTGGGGCCGTCCTCGCCGAGGCCGATCGAGTCGTGCGTCCACACGTAGGTGACCGGCAGGTGCATCAGCGCGGAGAGGCGGACGGCGTTGCGCATGTAGTCGGAGAACACCAGGAAGGTGCCGCCGTAGATGCGGGTGTTGCCGTGCAGCGCGATGCCGTTCATGACCGCGGCCATGGCATGCTCGCGGATGCCGAAGTGGATCGTACGGCCGTACGGGTCGGCCTCCGGCAGCGGGTTGCCCACCGGCAGGAAGGACGACGTCTTGTCGATCGTCGTGTTGTTCGAGCCGGCAAGGTCGGCGGAGCCGCCCCACAGCTCGGGCACGACCGCGCCCAGCGCCTGCAGGACCTTGCCCGAGGCGGCGCGGGTGGCGACACCCTTGCCGGTCTCGAACTCCGGCAGCGCGTCCTCCCAGCCCTCGGGCAGCTCGCCCGCGCGGATCCGGTCGAACTCGGCGGCACGCTCCGGGTTGGCCGTACGCCAGGCGGCGAACGTCTTCTCCCACTCGCCACGGGCCTCACGGCCCCGGTCCAGGGCGCCACGGGTGTGCCCGAGGACCTCGTCGGAGACCTCGAAGGACTTCTCCACGTCGAAGGCGAGGACGCGCTTGGTGGCCGCGACCTCCTCGTCGCCGAGCGCCGAGCCGTGGGCGGCCTCGGTGTTCTGCGCGTGCGGGGCGGGCCAGGCGATGATCGAGCGGGCCGCGATGAACGACGGGCGCTCGGTCTCGGCCTGCGCGGCCTTCAGGGCGTTGTACAGACCGACCGGGTCGAGGTCGCCGTTCTCCAGCTGCGCCACGCGCTGGACGTGCCAGCCGTACGCCTCGTACCGCTGGAGGGTGTCCTCGGAGACGGCCGTCTCCGTGTCGCCCTCGATCGAGATGTGGTTGTCGTCCCACAGCAGGACCAGGTTGCCCAGCTTCTGGTGTCCGGCCAGCGACGACGCCTCGGCCGAGATGCCCTCCTGGAGGCAGCCGTCACCGGCGATGCACCAGACGGTGTGGTCGAAGGGCGACGTGCCGGGCTCCGCGTCCGGGTCGAACAGGCCACGCTCGTAACGGGCCGCCATCGCCATGCCCACGGCGTTGGCGACACCCTGGCCGAGCGGCCCGGTGGTCGTCTCGACGCCCGTGGTGTGGCCGTACTCGGGATGGCCCGGAGTCTTCGAGCCCCAGGTGCGGAACGCCTTCAAGTCGTCCAGCTCAAGGCCGTACCCGGCCAGGTAGAGCTGGATGTAGAGCGTCAGCGACGAGTGTCCGGCGGACAGGACGAACCGGTCACGGCCCGTCCAGTCGGCGTCCGCGGGGTCGTGCCGCATCAGCTTCTGGAAGAGCACATACGCGGCGGGGGCCAGGCTCATGGCCGTACCCGGATGGCCGTTGCCGACCTTCTGTACGGAATCCATGGCCAGGACGCGGACGGTGTCGACTGCCCGCTGGTCCAACGCGGTCCACTCGAGGTCTGTGGTGGTCGGCTTGGTGCTCACCCTGAGTCAGGGCTCCTCTCCACATGTCGAATCCCGGTGACGAGGGGTGTACCGGGCGCTGTCGAGCCTACCCTCGCAGCAACGCGCCACTTTTCGGCCGCGCGTCTTTCCCATTGGACACTGTTCCAGAGTGCGGGTGCCGGGTGTTCCCCGCCTGTCGGGGACGATGTCCCACATGAGTACGGCCGGTGTCGCGCGGGTGCTCAACACGACCCGACCCCGGCGAAGATCGGGGTACGGGCAACGTCTAGAGTGGCGTGGTACGCGCAAGTCTTTACGCGGGTTTTTTCCACCATGAGCCCTTTGGGCACGGGAGGCGCCCGGCGAGGCTTGCTGGGATTTCTCTGTCAGGGGTGTGCGTGACGGCCGTCGAGTCCCGACCCGCAGGGGTCGTCTTGGCTACCGGCCCGGGGGGCCATCGGCCGTTCGGAGCCCGCGTCAAGGCATTCGTGGCGCTGACCAAGCCGCGGATCATCGAGCTGCTGCTGATCACCACCGTCCCGGTGATGTTCCTGGCCGAGCAGGGTGTTCCGGATCTGTGGCTGGTGCTCGCGACATGCCTCGGCGGTTATCTCTCCGCCGGCGGCGCCAACGCGCTGAACATGTACATCGACCGCGACATCGACGCCCTGATGGACCGCACCTCGCAGCGTCCGCTCGTCACGGGCATGGTCTCGCCGCGCGAGGGACTCGTCTTCGGCCTGTCGCTCGCCGTGATCTCCACCCTCTGGTTCGGGCTGCTCGTCAACTGGCTGTCGGCTGCGCTGTCGCTCGGTGCCCTGCTGTTCTACGTCGTCGTCTACACGATGATCCTCAAGCGCCGCACCGCGCAGAACATCGTCTGGGGCGGCATCGCCGGCTGCATGCCGGTCCTCATCGGCTGGTCCTCCGTCACCGGCTCGGTGTCGTGGGCCGCCGTCATCCTCTTCCTCGTCATCTTCTTCTGGACGCCGCCGCACTACTGGCCGCTGTCGATGAAGGTGAAGGACGACTACGAGCGCGTCGGCGTGCCGATGCTCCCGGTCGTCGCGGGCAACAAGGTCGTGGCCCGGCAGATCGTCGTCTACAGCTGGGTCATGGTCGCCGTCTCGCTGCTGCTGACGCCGCTCGGCTACACCGGCTGGTTCTACACCGCGGTCGCGCTGGTCACCGGCGGCTGGTGGCTTTGGGAGGCGCACGCGCTGCAGAGCCGGGCCAAGGCGGGTGCGGCGGGCGCCAAGCTCAAGGAGATGCGGCTGTTCCACTGGTCCATCACCTATGTGTCGCTGCTCTTCGTGGCCGTCGCCGTGGACCCCTTCCTGCGCTGACGGGCACGGCAGCTCGCCGGGGGTGGCCGAGGCCACTCCGTCCGGCCGTCGCCGAACGATCTACCCGCGAGTAGCATGCGGGCATGGCAGAAACCAACGTTGAAGAGCGCACGTCCGGTTCCGCGCACGACGCCCGCGCCGCGCGCAAGGCGGCGAAGCTCGCCAAGCAGATCCAGGCGTTCTCCAAGGCGCACGGCGGCGCCGAGGGACAGCTCGCGTACATCGGCCAGACGGGCACCCGCATCGTGCTCGTCGGCGACGACGGCGGCTGGGGCGACCTCGTGGCACCGAGCCACGCCATCGCCGTCAGCGCCGCGGAGAAGTCCGGGATCACCCTGCACGAGTCCTTCGACGGCGACTTCGCGGCGAAGGTCCGCACCGGACCGTACGAGTGGACCCGGATGGCAGGCATCCAGGTCGGCGGCCCGTCCAACGGCTGACCAACACCTCGCACGGGGCTCACCCGTTAGGACTGTGGAAGCACGGTCCTAGACAGGGAGCTCCCGATGATCGACGCCGCGACCTCGGTGCGCCTGGTCGACCAGTACTGCCACGGGGTGCTCCGCGCGGAAGTGGGCCTCGGCACCTTCGAGACGTACCTGGGGCCCGCGGCCGGAGCGCCGCCGGCCTCCGGCACCACCTTCTTCGACACCCAGACCGGGTTCGCGGTACGGCGCTGGTGCCCGCCGCTTCTGGGCCTCGAACCCCACTGCCCGCCCGCCCACTACCTGGCCCGCCGCCGCGAGCTCGGAGTGGTCGAGGCGGGCAGACGGCTTCTGCGGGGAACCGGCATCGCCACCTATCTCGTGGACACCGGCCTGCCGGGGGACCTCGCCGGACCGGCCGAGATCGCCGCGGTGGGCGAGGCGGAGGCGCGCGAGATCGTACGCCTCGAGCTGCTGGCGGAGCAGGTCGCGGACACGTCAGGGACGGTGGAGTCGTTCCTGGCCAACCTGGCGGAGGCCGTGCACGGGGCGGCGGGCTCCGCCGTCGCCTTCACCACGGTCGGCGCGGGCCGGCACGTCTGCGGCCGACCGGAACCGCCGGGGCCGGGGGAGGTGCGCGGGGCGGCCGGACGCTGGCTCGGCGAACGCCACGTGGGCGACCCGCCGACCGACCCCGTGCTGCTGCGGCACCTGCTGTGGACCGCCGTCGCCACGGGCCTCCCGCTCCAACTGCACGTCGGCGTCCGCGACCCGATGCTTCTCGCGGATTTCGCGGCGACGACGGCAGGCCTGGGCACGGACCTGGTCCTGCTGCACGGCTACCCGCACCACCGCGGCGCCGCCCACCTCGCGAGCACCCACCCGCACGTCTACGCGGACCTCGGCCCGGCCCTCGCGCAGACGGGGGCGCGGGCGGCGGCGGTTCTCGCGGAGACCCTCGAACTCGCCCCGTTCGGCAAGCTGCTGTTCTCGACGGGCGCGCGCGGCCTGCCGGAACTCCATGTGGTCGGCGCCCGTACCTTCCGCCACGCGCTCAGCCAGGTGCTGGGCGGGTGGGTGGCGGAGGGCGCGTGGGCGCGGGCGGACGCGGAGCGGGTGGCCACGATGCTCGCGTCGGGGAACGCGGGGCGGGTGTACGGGCTGGGGAGCGGGGGGTGACCGGCGCTCCGAGGGGGCCGGGCGTGGGACGCCGCGTCAGGCCGAGGTCAGCGCGTCCGCGTGCTCGGACCGGGCCACGGGACCGGGCGTGGACTGACGCTCCCGCAGGCTCAGCGCCAGCCTCAGCACCGCGATCCACATCAGCGACGAGCCGAACATGTGCGCTCCGACCAGGATCTCGGGCACGCCCGTGAAGTACTGCACATAGCCGAGCGCACCCTGGAGCAGCAGCACCAGCAGCAGGTCCCGAGCGCGCGCCCGGATGTCGTCCGGGGCGTCCACCACACGCAGTACGAGCCACATCGCGACGGCAAGCGCGCACACCACCCACGCGGCGATCGCGTGGACATGTGCGGCCGCGGACCAGTCCCACGGCATGCGCGGCACATCGCTGCTGTCGCCCGCGTGCTTGCCGGAACCGGTCACCGTGGTGCCCAGGGTGATCAGCGCCGCGGAGACCACGACGATCGCCCAGGAGAGCTTGCGGACCGGCCGGGGAACCCGCGGGCGGGGCACGGCGTCGCCCTCGCCGGCGCGCACCCATGTGATCGTCGCCACCGTGAGCAGTGCGTTGGCGAGCAGGAAGTGCCCTGCCACCGACCAGGGGTTGAGGCCCGCCCACACGGTGATGCCGCCGATGACGGCGTTGCCGAGGACGATCCAGAACTGCGCCCAGGCGAGCCGGCTCAGCCCGCGCCGACGCGGCTTCGCGGAGCGTGCCGCGATGATCGCCCAGCCGACCGCGGCGGAAAGGACGTACGTCAGCATCCGGTTGCCGAACTCGATCGCGCCGTGGAGGCCCTGCTCGGGTGTGGCGAAGAGGCTGTCGTCCGTGCACTTGGGCCAGGTGTCGCAGCCGAGACCGGAGCCGGTCAGCCGTACGGCACCGCCGGTGATGATGATGACGACGGTCATCAGGACGGCGGAAAGCGCGGCGCGCCGCAGGATTTTGGGCGACGGTGTCCAGCGCTGGGCGATATGGGCGAGGGGGGTCTGCACGGCACCCATCGTAGGCGGGTGTTTGTGCATGCTTTCACGAGGGGTCGGCGGAGGGCTCGTACGTCGCACGGAAGCGCGACCCGTCGAGGTGGTCCTCCTCCTCCCACCACAGCGCGAAGCGCCAGGGTGTGGCGGGCGGCGGCAGGTCGGGGGAGTTGCGGAAGGCGTCCGTCAGATCGGCGGCCACCGCCTCCGCGGTGACGTCGGTGACAGCGTCCGTACCGCGCCACGGATATGCCATCGGCGTCCATGACCCGTCGTCCGCCCGCACGTCGAACCGCCACACCGCCCGCCAGGAGTGCGCGCGCAGGATCCGGCACACCTCGGCGCGGTCCAGCGCCAGGCCCTCCGCGATGGCCTCCGGTGCCACGCCGTCGATCCGTGCCGCCAGGACCGCGAGCGGCAGGAGGCGTTCCGGCAGGAGCTCGCGCTTGCGCAACTGGGTGAGCCCGTCCTCGAAGGGACAGCGGCGCAGTCTGCGTTCGAGCTGGTCGCCCAGGTGCTCCAGGATCGCGGCGCGGCTGCGCTCCGCGGGGTCCGGCGCCTGCCACAGTGAGTGGAACTCCCGTTCCGCCCGTACGGCCCACTCCGCCGCGTCCACCGGCCTGCCGAGCTCTTCCAGCCGGTCGCCGAGGAAGACGTGCGCCTGGGCGAGGCCCTCACGGTTGCACGGCTCCGACTGGTCGAGCCCCTCCCAGACGGCGATCGCCCGGTGAGTGGCCTCCACGGCGGCCAATCCCGCCAGCAGGTCTTCCGCGCAGGGCTGTTCGCCGAGCGGGTGGAAGGCGTAGCGGGGCAGGCCGAGTTCGTCGCTGAGCGGCTCCGCGAGGTAGACCGCCTGGCTGATCAGCGCCCGCGCGTACCGGCGGGCGTGTTCGGCATCGTGCTTCGCCGGTTCCGCGCAGTGCCGCACCGCCTCGTCGGCGGCGCCCAGCGCGTCGACGCGCCGGCCGGTGTCGAAGTGGTGGCGGGCCAGGTCCCCGTAGCGCAGGCTCAGCCGGGCGGAGAGGGAGTGGTCGTCCACGGCGTGCGGGGCGAGCGCCGCGATCAGGTCGGTCAGCATGCGTTCGCGTTCGTGTGGTGAAGCGGCGGGGCGGCCCGCTCTGACCTTCGCCCACTCCGCGTCCAGTCGCAGTGCGGCAGTGCGCTCCATCCAGGCCTCCCACCGTGCGGGTCTCGACAGGGTCATCCTGGCGCGCGTGTCACTCCCAGCGGAAGGTCCGGGCGGCCGCGCCCAGCCCGAGCACCGCCCAGAGGGCGAGGATGCCCAGATTGCCCCACGGCATGCCCGCACCGTGCTGGAGCACGTCGCGCAGCCCGTCGGAGAGCGCCGAGATGGGCAGCAGCCCGAGCACCGAGGAGACCCCCTCGGGGAACTTGTCCAGCGGCACGATCACGCCGCCGCCGACGAGCAGCAGCAGGAAGACGAGGTTCGCGGCGGCCAGCGTCGCCTCGGCCTTCAGCGTTCCGGCCATCAGCAGGCCGAGTCCGGAGAAGGCCGCGGTGCCGAGGACGAGCAGCAGCAGGACGTACACGGGGTTGCCGTGCGGCGACCAGCCCAGCGCGAACGCGATGACGGTCAGCAGCACGACCTGCAGGATCTCGGTGACCAGGACGGACAGCGTCTTGGCGGCCATCAGGGCCCAGCGGGGGACCGGCGAGGCCCCGAGCCGCTTCAGCACGCCGTAACGCCGCTCGAAGCCGGTCGCGATGGCCTGGCCGGTGAAGGCGGTGGACATCACGGCGAGTGCGAGCACGCCCGGCGTGAGGAAATCGACGGCCCTGCCGTCTCCGGTGTCGACGATGTCGACGGTGGAGAACAGCACGAGCAGCAGGGACGGGATGATCACCGTGAGCAGCAGCTGCTCGCCGTTGCGCAGCAGCATTTTCGTCTCGAAGACGGCCTGCGCCGTGATCATGCGTGTCAGCGGTGCGGCGCCCGGCTGCGGTGTGTACGTACCGGCGCTCATGCGCGCAGCTCCTTGCCCGTCAACTCGAGGAACACGTCCTCGAGGGTGTGCCGTTCGACCGAGATGCCGTGCGGCAGTACGCCGTGCTGGGCGCACCAGGAGGTGACGGTCGCCAGCAACTGCGGGTCCACCTCGCCGGTGATCCGGTACGCGCCCGGTGTCAGCTCCGCCGCGGCCGTGCCGTCGGGCAGGGCCTTGAGCAGGGAGCCGAGGTCGAGGCCGGGGCGGCCGGTGAAGCGCAGGGTGTTCTCCGCGCCGCCGCGGCACAGCTCCTCGGTGCTGCCACGGGCGATGACGCGGCCGGCGTCGACGATCGCGACGGCGTCGGCCAGTTCCTCGGCCTCGTCCATGAAGTGCGTGGTCAGTACGCAGGTGACGCCGTCCGTCCGCAGTTCGCGCACGAGGTCCCAGGTGGCGCGGCGCGCCTGCGGGTCGAGGCCCGCGGTCGGCTCGTCGAGGAAGACCAGTTCGGGCCTGCCGACGACGGCCATCGCCAGTGCGAGGCGCTGCTGCTGGCCGCCGGACAGCCGCCGGTAGGTCGTACGCCCGCAGCTGCCGAGGCCCAGGCGCTCGATCAGGGCGTCCACGTCCAGCGGGTGGGCGTGCAGGGTGGCCATGTGGCGGAGCATCTCGTCGGCCCGGGCGCCGGAGTAGACGCCGCCGGACTGGAGCATCACGCCTATGCGGGGCCGCAGGAGCGGGGCGTCGGCGACCGGGTCGAGGCCGAGGACGCGCACGGTGCCGGCGTCGGCACGGCGGTAGCCCTCGCAGGTCTCGATCGTGGTGGTCTTGCCGGCTCCGTTGGGGCCGAGGACGGCGGTCACGGAGCCCGTGGCGACGTCGAGGTCCAGGCCGTCCACGGCGGTCTTGGATCCGTACCGCTTGACCAGGCCACGGATGTGGACGGCGGGCTCGCTTCGCATGCGGGGAAGTCTAGGCGGGCCCAGCGGGGCCCCGGCCCGCGGGTCCCTGGGGTGGGGCGGGCCAGGCGCGGGAGGGTCCGGGGCATCCGCTGCCGTCACCGCCGACACCGGGGCGGGCAGCGGCTCCACCGGCCTTGCGGCGGCTGACCGCTCAGGGTGCCGACGGGCGCACCGTACGTACGGGCGGCAGCGTCTCTCACCCGCGGACTCCGGGGCGGGGCGCTGCGGCGGCACGGATCGCGCCTTGTGCGAGCGGGGTCCACGGCGTGCGCTGCTGTCGTCGCGGCGGGCGGCCGCTCCACCGGGCCTTGCCGGCGGCAGCCCTCAGGGTGGCGACGGACGCACCGTACGTACGGAATCACCTGTGGACCCCGGAGCAGGCAAGAGCCCGAAGGTGCCGACGCGGCGCCCGCCCGCGGGGTCGGATGGTCGCCCGCAGCGAATGACCGGAGGTCGGCGTACCCGCCGCGCGGCAGCGCATACGCACCGTGACGCTCAGGGCCCCGCCCCGTCTGCGATGCTTCCTGGCCGTGGCGGGTGCCTCGGCCAGGCACCCGAACAGCGCAGGGCCGGTCCCCCGGATTCATGGTCGCCTACGGCCGGTTCGATCTACGTTTCGGGGCGCATCGGACAGGACGTCGGCGAAGTTTTTCGCGCTGCCGAGCGTCGGATCCGGCCCGCCCGCGAGCCCGCCGGGGCGGTCCGGCCACGGGTCGACGGCCTGCTGAAACGCCTCCCGGCAAACGCCCGCGTGATCATTTCCGCAGGTCAGCTTAGGTTTGCCTAAGTGATGCACGGCACCAGGTGCCCACCCGGAGCGCGCTTGTCAGTCTCTGAGGAATTACGCAACAATGGCGTTGTGAAAAACCTCGGCGAGGCTCCCCAGGAGGAACTCGCGACCGGTGAGCGCTCCACGCGCAACCGCGTCGCGCGATCGATCCTGGATCACGGTCCGTCCACCGTGGCCGATCTCGCCGGCCGCCTCGGGCTCACCCAGGCAGCCGTCCGCCGCCACCTCGACTCGCTCGTCACCGAGAACGTCGTGGAGCCGCGCGAGCAGCGCGTCTACGGAGCCCGCACACGCGGCAGGCCGGCCAAGGCCTTCGCGCTCACCGACTGCGGCCGGGATGCCTTCGACCAGTCGTACGACAAGCTGGCCGTGGACGCCCTGCGCTGGATAGAGAAGTCCGCAGGCGGCGGGGCAGCCGGGGAGGCGGCCGTCGCCGCCTTCGCCCGGGACCGTATGGAGACCCAGTCGCAGGCGTACCGCGCGGCGGTCGAGGCCGCCGCCCCCGAGGAGCGCACCGAAGCGCTGGCGAAGGCGCTGAGCGCCGACGGGTACGCTGCTACGGCTCGTACCGCCCCGGTGGGCGAGCAACTCTGCCAGCACCACTGCCCCGTCGCCCACGCGGCCGAGAAGTACCCGCAGCTGTGCGAGGCGGAGACCGAGTTCTTCTCGCGGCTCCTCGGGACGCATGTGCAGCGGCTCGCCACGATCGCCCACGGCGACGGCGTCTGCACCACGTTCATTCCGCGCGGTGCGCCGCAGGGCGGCACCGAGGCCCGCAACGGCACCACACAGACCAGCACCAACCCATCAGCATCTGCAAGCACGGCCGGGAGGAACCCCGCATGACTCTCCCCACGGAGACTGCCCACCCCGAACTCGAGGGTCTGGGTAAGTACGAATTCGGCTGGGCCGACTCCGACGCGGCAGGCGCCACTGCCAAGCGCGGTCTCTCCGAGGACGTCGTCCGCGACATCTCCGAGAAGAAGAACGAGCCGGAGTGGATGCTGAAGCTGCGGCTGAAGGGTCTGCGCCTCTTCGACAAGAAGCCGATGCCGAGCTGGGGCTCCGACCTGTCGGGTATCGACTTCGACAACATCAAGTACTTCGTGCGCTCCACCGAGGCGCAGGCCGCCTCGTGGGAGGACCTGCCCGAGGACATCAAGAACACGTACGACAAGCTCGGTATCCCGGAGGCGGAGAAGCAGCGCCTGGTCGCCGGTGTCGCCGCGCAGTACGAGTCCGAGGTCGTCTACCACCAGATCCGCGAGGACCTGGAGGAGCAGGGCGTCATCTTCCTGGACACCGACACCGCGCTCAAGGAGCACCCGGAGCTCTTCCAGGAGTACTTCGGCACGGTCATCCCGGTCGGCGACAACAAGTTCGCGTCGCTGAACACCGCGGTGTGGTCCGGCGGATCGTTCATCTACGTTCCCAAGGGTGTCCACGTCGACATCCCGCTGCAGGCCTACTTCCGTATCAACACGGAGAACATGGGCCAGTTCGAGCGGACGCTGATCATCGTCGACGAGGACGCCTACGTCCACTACGTCGAGGGCTGCACCGCCCCGATCTACTCCTCGGACTCGCTGCACAGCGCCGTGGTCGAGATCATCGTCAAGAAGGGCGGCCGCTGCCGCTACACGACCATCCAGAACTGGTCGAACAACGTCTACAACCTGGTCACCAAGCGCGCCGTGGCGTACGAGGGCGCGACCATGGAGTGGGTCGACGGCAACATCGGCTCCAAGGTGACCATGAAGTACCCGGCCGTCTACCTGATGGGCGAGCACGCCAAGGGCGAGACCCTGTCCATCGCCTTCGCGGGCGAGGGCCAGCACCAGGACGCCGGCGCCAAGATGGTCCACATGGCCCCGAACACCTCGTCCAACATCGTCTCCAAGTCGGTGGCGCGAGGCGGCGGCCGTACCTCCTACCGCGGTCTGATCGAGATCGGCGAGGGTGCGCCCGGCGCCAAGTCCAACGTGCTGTGCGACGCGCTGCTGGTCGACACGATCTCCCGCTCGGACACCTACCCGTACGTCGACGTCCGCGAGGACGACGTCTCCATGGGACACGAGGCCACCGTCTCCAAGGTCTCCGAGGACCAGCTCTTCTACCTGATGAGCCGCGGCATGACCGAGTTCGAGGCGATGGCGATGATCGTCCGCGGATTCGTCGAGCCGATCGCCAAGGAACTCCCCATGGAGTACGCGCTGGAGCTCAACCGGCTGATCGAGCTGCAGATGGAGGGCTCGGTGGGCTGACGCCCTCCCGTCCCCGTCCGACCGCAGCGACTGACTTCTCACGTAGTTACGCAGGAAGAGAGCAAGACGACAGCCATGGCTGAGGCTCAGAACATCCCGGTGGGCTCCACCACCGCCGGCTCGATCGCGGTGGCCGCCGAGTCGACCGTCGCCACCCGTATGAGTGCGCCCCCGTCCTTCGACGTGGCGGACTTCCCGGTCCCGCACGGCCGCGAGGAGGAGTGGCGCTTCACTCCGCTGGAGCGCCTCGCCGGCCTGCACGACGGCACCGCCGTCGCCACCGGCGCCGCGCTCAAGGTCGCGATCGACGCCCCCGACGGAGTCACCGTCGAGAGCGTCGGCCGCGACGACGCGCGGCTCGGCAGGGCCGGCACCCCGGTGGACCGGGTCGCCGCCCAGGCGTACTCCTCCTTCGAGCAGGCCACGGTCGTGACCGTGCCGAAGGAGACGCAGCTCGCCGAGCCGATCCGTATCGTGGTGCACGGCGAGGGCGGCACCGCCTTCGGCCACCAGGTCGTCGAGCTCGGCGCGTTCGCCGAGGCCGTCGTGGTCATCGACCACACCGGTGACGCGGTGCTCGCCGCCAACGTCGACTACGTCCTGGGCGACGGCGCCAAGCTGACCGTCGTCTCCGTCCAGGACTGGGACGACAAGGCCGTCCACGTCGCCCAGCACAACGCGCTGGTCGGCCGGGACGCGTCCTTCAAGTCGGTCGTGGTCACCTTCGGCGGCGACGTCGTACGGCTCCATCCGCGGGTCTCCTACGCCGGCACCGGCGGTGAGGCCGAGCTCATCGGCCTGTACTTCACCGACAAGGGCCAGCACCAGGAGCACCGCCTCCTCGTCGACCACAACACCCCGCACTGCAAGTCGAACGCCGTGTACAAGGGCGCGCTCCAGGGCGACGACGCCCACGCGGTGTGGATCGGCGACGTCCTGATCAGGGCCGCGGCCGAGGGCACCGACACCTACGAGATGAACCGCAACCTCGTCCTCACGGACGGCGCGCGCGTCGACTCGGTGCCGAACCTCGAGATCGAGACCGGCGAGATCGTCGGCGCCGGTCACGCCTCCGCCACCGGCCGCTTCGACGACGAGCAGCTGTTCTACCTGATGGCCCGCGGCATCCCGGCGGCCGAGGCCCGGCGTCTGGTCGTCCGCGGCTTCTTCGCCGAGCTGGTCCAGCAGATCGGCCTGGCGGACGTGGAGGAGCGCCTGCTCGCCAAGATCGACGCCGAGCTGGAGGCGTCGGTGCTGGAGGCGTCCGCCTGATGGCCTTCGTCAAAGTCTGCGCGCTGAGCGAGCTGGAGGACGACACCCCCAAGCGGGTGGAAATCGACGGCACGCCCGTTTCCGTGGTGCGCACCGAGGGGGAGGTGTTCGCGATCAACGACATCTGCTCGCACGCGAACGTCTCCCTGTCGGAGGGCGAGGTGGAGGACTGCTCCATCGAGTGCTGGCTGCACGGCTCCAGCTTCGACCTCCGCACCGGCAAGCCGTCCGGCCTTCCCGCGACGCGCCCCGTCCCCGTATACCCCGTAAAGATCGAAGGGGACGATGTGCTCGTCTCCGTCACCCAGGAGTCCTGAGTCACCCATGGCAACGCTTGAAATCCGCGACCTGCACGTTTCCGTCGAGGCCGACAACGCCACGAAGGAGATCCTCAAGGGCGTCGACCTGACCGTGAAGCAGGGCGAGACCCACGCCATCATGGGCCCCAACGGCTCCGGCAAGTCGACCCTCGCCTACTCGCTGGCGGGCCACCCCAAGTACACGATCACCGGCGGCGCCGTGACCCTGGACGGCGAGGACGTCCTGGAGATGACCGTCGACGAGCGCGCCCGCGCCGGCGTCTTCCTCGCCATGCAGTACCCGGTCGAGGTCCCCGGCGTCTCGGTCTCCAACTTCCTCCGCACGTCGGCGACGGCGATCCGCGGCGAGGCCCCCAAGCTGCGCCTGTGGATCAAGGAGGTCAAGGAGGCCATGGAGCGCCTCAACATGGACCCCGCCTTCGCCGAGCGCAACGTCAACGAGGGCTTCTCCGGCGGTGAGAAGAAGCGCCACGAGATCCTCCAGCTCGAGCTGCTCAAGCCGAAGATCGCGATCCTCGACGAGACCGACTCCGGCCTCGACGTCGACGCGCTGCGGATCGTCTCCGAGGGCGTCAACCGCGTCCGCGAGAGCGGCGAGGTCGGCACGCTGCTGATCACGCACTACACGCGCATCCTGCGCTACATCAAGCCCGACTTCGTGCACGTCTTCGCGAACGGCCGTATCGCCGAGTCCGGCGGCGCCGAGCTCGCCGACAAGCTCGAGGCCGAGGGCTACGAGGCTTACACGAAGGGTGGCGTATCCGCGTGACAGTGGCCCACCAGGGGCTTTCCGGCCTCCTCGACACAGAGGCGCTCCGCAAGGACTTCCCGATCCTCGACCGGGTGCTCCACGACGGCAAGAAGCTCGTCTACCTGGACAACGCGGCGACCTCCCAGACGCCGCGCCAGGTGATCGACGTACTCAGCGAGTACTACGAGCAGCACAACGCTAACGTCCACCGTGGTGTGCACGTGCTCGCCGAAGAGGCCACGGCGCTGTACGAGGGCGCCCGCGACAAGGTCGCCGCCTTCATCAACGCGCCGAGCCGCGACGAGGTGATCTTCACCAAGAACGCCTCCGAGGCGCTCAACCTCGTGGCCAACATGCTCGGCTGGGCCGACGAGCCCTACCGGGTGGACCGCGAGACCGAGGTCGTCATCACGGAGATGGAGCACCACTCCAACATCGTTCCGTGGCAGCTGCTCTCGCAGCGCACCGGCGCGAAACTGAAGTGGTTCGGCCTCACCGACGACGGCCGGCTCGACCTGTCCAACATCGAAGAGGTCATCACCGAGAAGACGAAGATCGTCTCCTTCACGCTGGTCTCCAACATCATGGGCACGGTCAACCCGGTCGAGGCGATCGTCCGCCGCGCCCAGGACGTCGGCGCGCTGGTGCTGATCGACGCCTCGCAGGCGGCCCCGCACATGGTGCTCGACGTGCAGGCGCTGCAGGCCGACTTCGTGGCCTTCACCGGCCACAAGATGTGCGGCCCGACCGGCATCGGTGTGCTGTGGGGCCGGCAGGAACTGCTCGAGGACCTGCCGCCGTTCCTCGGCGGCGGCGAGATGATCGAGACCGTGTCGATGCACTCGTCGACGTACGCTCCCGCGCCGCACAAGTTCGAGGCGGGTACGCCCCCGATCGCGCAGGCCGTCGGCCTCGGCGCGGCCGTGGACTACCTCTCCTCGATCGGCATGGACAGGATCGCCCAGCACGAGCACGTGCTCACCGAGTACGCGGTGAAGCGGCTCATCGAGGTCCCCGACCTGCGGATCATCGGCCCCACGACGGCCGAGGACCGCGGTGCGGCGATCTCGTTCACACTCGGCGACATCCACCCGCACGACGTGGGCCAGGTCCTCGACGAGCTGGGCATCGCGGTCCGCGTGGGTCACCACTGCGCGCGCCCGGTCTGCCTGCGGTACGGAATTCCTGCGACCACGCGGGCGTCGTTCTATCTGTACTCCACGCCGGCAGAGGTCGATGCTCTGATCGACGGCCTGGAGCACGTCCGTAACTTCTTCGGATGAGGGGCTGACGACGCGTGAAGCTGGATTCGATGTACCAGGACGTCATCCTGGACCATTACAAGCACCCGCACGGCCGGGGCTTGCGGGACGGGGACGCCGAGGTGCACCACGTCAATCCGACGTGCGGCGACGAGATCACGCTCCGGGTGAAGTACGACGGATCGCGCATCGAGGACGTGTCCTACGAGGGGCAGGGCTGTTCCATCAGCCAGGCCAGCGCGTCCGTGCTGAACGAACTGCTGGTCGGCAAGGAGCTCGCCGAGGCGCAGAAGATCCAGGGCACGTTCCTGGAGCTGATGCAGTCCAAGGGCCAGATCGAGCCGGACGAGGCGATGGAGGAGGTGCTGGAGGACGCGGTCGCGTTCGCCGGCGTCTCCAAGTACCCCGCCCGAGTGAAGTGCGCGCTGCTGAGCTGGATGGCGTGGAAGGACGCGACGGCCCAGGCGATGGGTGAAACCCGCGACAACGCGGAGAGGGAGACCGCATGAGCGAGAACGAGACGGTAGCGACGAAGCCGGCGTCCGAGGAGGAGGTCCGCGAGGCGCTCTACGACGTCGTCGACCCCGAGCTGGGCATCGACGTCGTCAACCTCGGCCTCATCTACGGCATCCACATCGACGACTCCAACGTCGCAACGCTGGACATGACGCTGACATCGGCTGCCTGTCCACTGACCGACGTGATCGAGGACCAGGCGAAGGCCGCGACCGACGGCATCGTCAACGAGCTGAAGATCAACTGGGTCTGGATGCCGCCGTGGGGCCCGGACAAGATCACGGACGACGGGCGTGAGCAGTTGCGCGCGCTCGGCTTCAACGTCTGACCCGCGTTTCCCGGGAACGGCCATGCCCTCCCCCAAGCTCTGCGAGCAGGGGGGACCCCCAGCACACCGGCGGGCATGGCCGTTTCTCAGTACCGGACCGCGATCGACTGTCGTGACGGGGAAGCGCTCGCCCGTTCTGGGACTAGAGAGGAGCGCCCGGCGGGTCGGGCCGGACGGCGAGGGCGTCGTGGGCGCTCAGCGCAGCCCTCACCCGCATGACGTCCGCACCCGACGTGGCGTCCAGGCCGGTGGCCACGACGACGCGACGCAACCGGTAGTCGACCGTGTTCGGGTGCACCCGCAGCCGTTCCGCGGTGAGCTGCCGGCTCAGACCGCACGCCAGGAACATACGGAGCGTGCCCAGCAGTTCGGGGCGGTCCGCCAGCGGCCGCATCAGCTCCGCCAGCGCATCGCGGGAGGGGCCGGGCTGCATCAGCTGGTACTCCAGCAGCACGTCACCGAGCCGGTGGACGCCGGGCCCGCGGCCCGCGGCCACCGCCACCCGCCGCACCTCCTGGGCCAGGCGGGCCGCATCGGCCACCTCCTCGGGGGCGGCTGCCGCCGCTCCGGCCACGATGCCGACGCCGGCGACCTTGCTCATGTGCGACACCACGCCGGACAGCCAGGTCCAGTCCCGGTCCGACAGCTGAGCGGCCGGCGTCCGGCAGGGGATCAGCGCGGTGCCGCCGTCGCCGGACAGGGCGGACAGCGCCGGGCCCTCCACATGCCGGTCCAACTCGACCCGTAGCCTGCGCAGTTTGCGTCTGCCGGCGATCACAGGATTGATCCCGTCGGCGCTCTCGTCGGGGTGGGCGCCGACAGAGAGACCGAGGACCAGATAGCAGGCCGGGAGCGCGATACCCCAGCGGGCAGCCGTGCCACGGATGTCGTCGCCCTTGAGGAGCGCCGCCAGCATCGACTGCCGGGCCGACTGCTCGTCGCTCACGACCGCCTGCCGTTCGGCGAAGTAACCGGCGACGACGGTCGCCGTCATCTGCTCCAGGAACCTCAGGACCAGCAGATGGACGGCCTGCACCGCCGCCAGGTCCGCCGGGGTCGCATGCAGGGACATCCTCTCCAGGCACTCCTGGGCGCCCACGTGGTAGGCGCTGATCACCGCCTCGACCGGCACGCCCTCTTCCGCCCGCTTGGCGGCCGACTGCCGGAGTATCTGCAGCTGCGCCTCGTCCGGCAGCTCTCCGGTGCGCAGGACGGTGGTGAACGTGCGTATGCCCTGCTCGATGACCCGGCGGGTCTCGCTGCGCAACTGCTCCGCCGGCAGCGTGCCGTAGACCGGCACCAGGTCGACGAGCCGCGCGAGGACGTAGGACGCCAGCTCGTGCGCCGATCCGGCGAGCCGCTGATGGACCGGGACCCCGCCGAAGGAGAGCGGCACGTACCCGCCACCGTCCGCCCCGCCGCCGACTCCCCCGTCACCGTCCGCCCTGCCACGGACCACCCCGTCACCGACCACGATGCGACCTCATAGACGCCCCCGTCCTTACTGTCCGGTAACAAAGGTCGCCGCAGCCCACACGCAGTGTCAAGGAGATCCGGGTGCTTGTGACGGCTCACAAACCCCCGGCCGGATCTTTGGACGCCCCCCGGGGCACGATGCGCCGGATTCCGGCCAGTCTTCTTCGGTGCACGCACTGTGCCACCCCCACCGCCCTTCGGCCCGGGACGGGCTGAGCGACTCCCAGGAGCCCTCCATGTCAGCGAACGAGTGGTCTGCGCGGAGAACGCGCACCGGTGCGACCGCGGCCGCCGTCGCGGCCGCGGCCCTGCTCACCTGTGCCGCCGCCCCGGCGCAGGCCGCCGAGCAGGAGCCGCTGCGGGAAGGCGGCGTGGGGCAGGCCCTGTGGAACTACGCGACCTCACCGGGCGCGGTGGCCGGAGCCAACGACTGGTCGTGCAGGCCGAGCGCCGAGCACCCCGACCCGGTGGTCATGCTGCCGGGCACGTTCTTCAACATCGGCGCCAACTTCGTGAAGGCGGCGCCGCGTCTGAAGAACGAGGGCTACTGCGTCTACGCCATGAACTACGGGTTCACACCGTTCTCCTTCGGCCGCGTGGGCGGTCTCGGCAGCAACAAGGACTCGGCCGCGCAGCTGGACGCCTTCGTGACCAAGGTCCAGCAGGCCACCGGCGCGAAGAAGGTGGACGTCGTCGGTCACTCGCTCGGCGGGAGCGTGGCGATGTGGTGGATGAAGAAGATGGACGGTGCCGCCAAGGTCGACCGCTACGTCGGCTGGGCCCCGAGCTCCCACGGAACAGACCTCAACGGCATCGTCGACCTCGGCAACAGACTGAGGGTCATGGGCTTCGTCACCGGCCTGGCGAACGCGGCGCGCTTCCCGGGCGTCATCGAGCAGACCGACACCAGCGACTACACCACGCAGATGTGGGCGGACGGCGACACGGTTCCGGAAGGCCCCCGGTACACCGTGATCATGACCGAGTACGACACCGTCGTCACGCCGTACGCGACGCAGGCACTCGAAGGCAAGGATGTCGAGAACGTCGTCCTCCAGGACAAGTGCCCCGACGACAGAGCCGGTCACATGGGCCTGTTCAACGACGACCCGACCCTGCAGATCACCATGAACGCACTCGCCGACGGGCCCGCCGGCTTCCGGCCCGTCTGCCGCGGCTACGGCATGGAGTGGCTCTGACTCAGAACCCGGGAGCGGCCGGTGACGCCTGCGCAGGCACGCCGGCCGCCTCGGCGAGGGCCGGGGCCAGGTTCTCCGTGCGGATGCGCCGGTCGACGTAGAGCAGGCTCACCACCAGCTGAGGGAACGCGGCCGTCAGGGCCTGGCCGACGAGCGAGGCGAACAGGCCGAACGCCAGCGACGTGATGACGATCGTGAGGGCAGCCCCGCTGGTGGACACGTCGTCCGTCAGGCTCGGGCCGAAGAGGTTGAGCAGCGACAGCGGCAGCTGGACGAGGTAGCCGGCCACTCCCGCCATCGCGTAGGCCAGCAGCGAGATACCGAAGATCCGCCACCAGTCGCCACGCACCAACTGCGCGGAGCGGCTCATCGCCGCGATGGTGCCCTGCCCCTCGAACACGGCGGCGGCGGGGGCGAGAGCGAACTTCACCCAGAGCCAGACGGCCGCCGGACCGGTGGCCAGCGCACCGAGGACGGCGACCAGGATCAGCCAGCCGAAGTCGCCGACCGTACCGTCCAGGCTCAGCGTGATCAGCGAGAGGAACAGCGTCAGGCCTGCCGCCGCGAACAGCAGCAGCGGCACCGCCGCGATCAGCGCGGTGAGCAGGACACTGCCCAGCACGGACCACATCCTCGCCAGGCTGCGGCCCCACACGGCGCCGAACGTCGACGGCCGGCCCAGGACAGCGTCCTGGAGGACCGCGGGACAGGACGCGTAGACCAGCGCGTTGGCCATCAGCAGCACGAGCAGGCCGAAGAGGTACACCCCTCCGAAGGTGAGCAGGAGCGGCCAGACGTCGTCCCAGCCGGACGAGCCCTCCGGCTCCAGCACTCGGTCGAGGCGGTCGGAGACCGCCGCGTACGCGATGCCGATGGCCCCGCCGATGCCCACGAGCGCCATCCCGTACGCGGCGAAGGCCATACCGAGCAACTGCTTCCAGTGGCGGCCGATCGTCGCGAAGGCCCCGCCGAGTATCTCGCCGAGACCGAGCGGCCCGAGCGGTACGACCCCCGGCTGGGGCGGCGGCGGCATCCAGCCGCCCCAGCCGGGCGGTGGGCCCGGCGGCGGGCCGAGCGGTCCCGGCGCACCTGCGTGCGGCGGCAAGTTTCCGTAGGTCATCGATCCCCCCGAGTGCTTCTGCAGTTCGATCGCACACCGTAGCGCCCGTCGACTGAGACCGGTTCGCCCGGGTGGTACCTCGCCGGTTAGGTTTTCTGTCATGACCGACACGCCCGCACCCCGCACCACCGGCGCCGTCGCCGCCGGCCTCGCCACCATCACCGACGACGGCGTCGTTCTCGACACCTGGTTCCCCGCCCCCGCGCTCGTCGCCGAGCCCGGCCCCGCCGGCACCGAGCGGCTGACCGCCGAGCAGGCCGCCGGGCTCCTCGGCGCCGCCGCCACGGACGCCGTCGGCCCCGACGCGCGACGCGGTGTCGAGGTCGTCGCCGTCCGCACCGTCATCGCCTCACTCGACGACAAGCCCCTGGACGCCCACGACGCCTACCTGCGTCTGCACCTGCTCTCCCACCGGCTCGTCAAGCCGCACGGCCAGAGCCTGGACGGCCTCTTCGGTCTGCTCGCCAACGTCGCCTGGACCAGCCTCGGGCCCGTCGCCGTCGACCAGGTCGAGACGGTGCGCCTCAACGCCCGCGCCGAGGGCCTGCACCTCCAGGTCACCTCGATCGACAAGTTCCCGCGGATGACGGACTACGTCGCCCCCAAGGGCGTGCGCATCGCCGACGCCGACCGGGTCCGCCTCGGCGCGCACCTCGCCGAGGGCACCACCGTCATGCACGAGGGCTTCGTCAACTTCAACGGCGGCACGCTGGGTACCTCGATGGTCGAGGGCCGCATCTCCGCGGGCGTCGTCGTGGGCAACGGCTCCGACATCGGCGGCGGCGCCTCCACCATGGGCACCCTGTCCGGCGGCGGCAACGTGATCATCGCCATCGGCGAGCGCTGCCTGATCGGCGCGGAGGCGGGCGTCGGCATCGCGCTGGGCGACGAGTGCGTCGTCGAGGCCGGTCTGTACGTCACCGCCGGCACCCGGGTCACGATGCCCGACGGGCAGATCGTCAAGGCCCGCGAGCTCTCCGGCGCGAGCAACATCCTCTTCCGCCGCAACTCGGTCACCGGCACCGTCGAGGCCCGTCCGAACAACGCGGTCTGGGGCGGCCTCAACGACGTGCTGCACAGCCACAACTGACCACCGGCGGCCGTGACCTGCGGCCGGCCTACCGATCAACGTCCTGAACTGCTGCTGAGCTGCCGGTAGCTGTCGACGTTGGTCATCGATGAGCGCCCTTCCACGGCCCCAGGACGGCCCGGGAGGGCGTTCGTGCGTCGGGGGAGACATCTGCCTTGTAAGACTGGCGCGGGCGGTAGACCAGTCTCGGCTGGTCAACAGGCTTGGGAAGCCGCCGAGCCCAGCGACGCACACCGCGCCACTACACACCCGAGTTGACCGCGGCTGACCGCTCGATCTGGCACGGATCTGGCACGGCTCCCTCCGACCGACAGAGACGGCTCCCGTCAGGACCTAAGTGTGCCTCGACCGGCGGCAGGCGAAGCCTTTGACGCGTCAAGGGAGTCCAAGAGGATCTGGGACGTGTACTTGTCGCTGAGCGTCTGTGCCAGTTGCTCGACGAGTGTCCCCACAGTCGGGACACGCTCGCCCCGAGCCGCAATCGTTGCTGCTCGCGGACTTGTCGAAGACACCCATGGTTGCCCCCAGATGCCGTTTGTGCGGTGTTTGCCGTCCTTGCGGAGATCTTGCCACTCGGCGAGCGCAGCCGGACCCTGCCCGTGGCCACCCGGTCGAGGGGGTTCCGCACTCCAGGGCGATCTTCGAGGCGGGTTGCCGAAGCTGAGTTGTCGGTCAGCCGCCCTGGTAGATCGTGGTGCACAGCAGCGTGGCGCCGTCGTCCACCAGGTAGGCCCAGTAGCGCGTCCGGTCGCCTGCCACCCGGCGGCAGTTGTTCGCGTCGGCGCCCGCCGGGGCTCGGTAGACGCCTGTGATGTGCATGATCTGGTTGTACGGGGCGGGCACCGGCTCGCGTCGGCAGGCCACGGCCGTCATCATGCCGAGGGAGATCGAGTAGCCGGACTGCTGGCCGAGCATGCAGTAGGAGGCGTGGTAGATGCGGGTGAGGCAGAGCTTCGTGGTGTTGCCGGTGGTGGCGGACTGGTAGCTCCAGTACGACTTCCCATGGCTGGTGGGGCAGGCCGTGTCGGTGGCGGTCACCTGAACCTGCGCCTGCGCGCCGGCGCAGGACACGGGGTCCGGCGGAACATCGACGCTCCAGTCGATGCTGGCGGTGCCCCCGCGGCCCGTGTCGTAGACCGCCAGGCAGTCGCCGGCCGAGATGGCTTTGAACGTCTCTTCGGTGGGATCCGGAGTGGCTGTCGACGGCTCGGGGTCGGCCTCCTCAGCGTCCCCCTCACTGATGCCAGGGTCATCGGGGATGTCGACGGGGATGTCGACGGTCGGCGAAGACGTGGACGGGGCTGGGCTGGAACTGGATGGGGGCGAGTCGGCCAACAGATCCTTCAGCTCCGTCGCGTTGCTCACGCCCAGCCAGGTCAGGATCGACAGCACGGATGCGATTCCGCCGATAAGCGCCAATAACTTGGCAGTGGAATGATCATCGGATGCGCCTGCCACAATGCCCTCCCCCGCCGCGGCTCAGGCGATATTAGCTTTTCCGGCGCCGCTGAGAGTCGAACTCCCGTTATCCCGCCCCGTTGGCCCCCCCCGCACAGATCCAGCGCCCCACGGATCGTCGCCCGGCCAGATCATCCGTTCATCTGTATGGGTCATGTGCGGAGGATCGGTCTCGCCGCGCGGCGAGCGGAGCGAGCCACTCACCATGGGCCTCCGGCGGGGTGGGATCGTCGGTCTCCGCCGGGTCGACGTCGGTCTGGACAAGCGCGTGCTTTGCGTCCGCCGGCAGACTCGGCGTCGGCGTGGCGTCCTCTGCAACGACGACCCCAAGGGCCGCCGTCGTCGGGCTGTACCGATCCCGGCGATGTGCATCGCGACGCTTCGCCGGCACCGGATGCGCCAGGCCGCTGCCAAGCTGCGCGCGGGGGAGTCGTGGGATGGTGATGTCAAAAGACCCCGGACCATGATCGGTCCGGGGCCTTTTGACTGGTGCCCCCGGCAGGATTCGAACCTGCGACACCCGCTTTAGGAGTTCGACCGGAGGTCGCTCCGCAGGTCATCGTCGAAGGGTGCGACAGCTGGACAGGGGTGCTGGTGCCCGCCCCCGTTCGGCGTTGTTGATGTCAGCTGGCTGTACTTCGCGCCCATGGTTTCAGGCCGGTGCTGCGCTCGGTTACCACTGATCCGATCTGCGAGAACATCCGTCTGAACCCGCGAGTCTCGGTCCCAAGATGCACCTGATCGGACCGGGTTTTCGAATGAATCGTAGGGATTGTTACTGAGGTTGAACTCGTGGTGTCGTGCGGATGGTCAAGCCAAGGGGAGCCGTGTGGCCCGAACTGAGACGGCCATATGCCCTCGTTTGCTGACTCCTTCAGCCAAGACGTTCGGGAGCTCCGGCGGGGGCCCACGGTTTGGAACGGCCTGTGGCGGCGCGACTGGCGATCAATTGGGTCGCCAGTGAGATGCTTGATTTCATGACGACGACGGTGTGAACCGCCCCGGGTTCGGTGGAGATCTCAGACTGTGGTTGTGACCTGGGGTTTCGTGAGTTCGGTGTAGTAGTTGGCTTCGTATTCGACGGGCG